>DASZJY010000250.1:0-14219 GCA_035947635.1 Acidimicrobiales bacterium
CAACGCCAACTGCCGGTACCCCGGGCCCGCCGAGGGCGGCGGTGCAGAGCACGAGTTCGGCTGCGTCATCGCGCCGGCCGGCAACTTCCAGTGCAATCCCCCGACGCCAGCGGGCTGAGTCAGCCGCCCGCCTGGGGCCCCGTCTCGAGGGAGCCATGCTCGGGGCAACGGGCGGTCCACGTGGTCGGGCTGACCTGGACCGTCAGCCGGCGGCCGCACGTCTCGCAATAGCGGGGCGGGTCGAGCTCGGCCCGGCAACCCGGGCACGCCGAGGGGGGGCGCCCGCAGCCCGAGCACCAACCGGCGGTCACAGGACCTTGGAGAGCACCCCCACGGGCATGCGCAGGTCGTGCAGCATGCGCAGGTCCTGCTCGGGCGAGCTACCGAGGGTGGTCAGGTAGTTGCCCACGATGAGGGCGTTGATGCCGGCGGTCATGCCGAGGGCCTGGAGGTCGCGCAAGGTGACCTCCCGGCCCCCGGCGTAGCGGAGGACCACCTCGGGCAGGGCCAGGCGGAACAGGGCGATCCAGCGGATCGCCTGGAGGGGTTCGACCAGCGCACGGTCGGCGAGGGGCGTGCCCGGGCGGGGGTTGAGGAAGTTCACCGGCACCTCGGCGGGATCGACGCTACGGAGGTCCTCGAGCAGCTCGATGCGCTGCGCGTCGGTCTCGCCCATTCCGACGATGGCGCCGCAACAGAGCTCCATGCCCACGTCCCGCACCAGCACGCACGTCTCCATCCGCTCCTCCCACGAGTGGGTCCTGACCACTCGGGAGAAGAAGGACCGAGCCGTCTCCAGGTTGTGGTTGTAGCGGTGGACGCCCCCGTCGGCGAGGGCTCGAGCCTGCTCGGCGGTCAGGATCCCCAAGCTCGCGGCGACATTGATGCCGGTGCGAGCGCGCACGGCGGCGACCGCCTCCAACACTCGCTCGAGGAGGCGCTCGTCGGGACCGCGCACGGCGGCGACGATGCAGAACTCCGACGCGCCGAGGCGGGCGGTCTCCTCGGCGGCGGCCACCACGTCGTCGAGGGGCAGCGTCGGCGTCGCCTTGACGGGCGTCGGAAAGCGGGCGGACTGGCTGCAGAAATGGCAGTCCTCCGGGCAGCCGCCGGTGCGGGCGGACAGGATGCCCTCGACCTCCACCACCGGCCCACAACGGGCCAGCCGGACCTCGTGGGCCAGCGCGGCCAGGGCGGGAACCGACTCGTCGGGCAGCTCGGCGAGCTCCGCCAGCTCCGACGCGGCAAGGGGACGTCGCTCGTCGAGCACGGCCCGCGCCGCCGACGCCAGAACGGCTCGAGCCTGCACGAGCAGAGACCCTAGGGGGGCGAGCCTCCCCCCCGCACCTCTACCGGCGGTGGAAATGTGGCATGCCCGCTACACATCCACCGCCGGTTCGGAGGGCGCGGCCTCCGGTACGCTCGCCGGCCACGTGCAGCAAGACAACCGACGGAGGGGACATGGGCTTCATCCAGCTCGTCGAGTTCACGACCACCAACACAGACCAGATCCGCGAGCTCGGCGAGCAGTTCCGGCGGGACACCGAGGGCAAGCGCACGACCTTGCGCGCCATGATCTGCGCCGACCGCGACGTACCCGACCGCTACGTCGTCGTCGGCGAGTTCGCTTCCTACGAGGAGGCCATGGCGAACTCCGAGCTGCCCGAGACGCAGGAGTTCGCGGCGGCCATGAACGAGCTCGTCCAGGGCCCGCCCTCGTACCGCAACCTCGACGTCATCGAGTCCTGGGAGGGTTGACCCCTCAGGGCGACAGTTCGACGCCGAAACCCTTCACCGCCAGCTTGATGAGGACCTGTCCCGGGACCTGGAGGTCGGCGACCCGCTGACGGGAGCGCTCCTCGAGCTCGCGCAGGCGGGACGACAGCGCCTCGGGCCCCCGACGGCGTGCGGCGGAGAGCAGGCGAGCGTTGGCCCACGTCTTGCCGCGGGCCTCCTTGAGGAACCTCTTGGTGCCGGCCTGGTTGAACGGCGTCATGACCCGGTCGAGCCAGGTCCGGTCGCCCGGTTGCTCGACCTTGATCAGCTCCTTGTCCTCGGCGTCGACGCGGGAGGCCAGTACGGCGTCGATGTGGGCGTGGTCCTGCGACCGCCTGGCCACCAGGGTGTCGTCGTCGAACTCGTCGTCGGTGATGGCGGCGAGCAGCGCCTGGGGCAGGTCGTAGTTGATGTGGGCGTTCATGCCCAGGAGCACGTGGCGCAGCGGCGGGAGCCGCTCGTCGCGCGCCGCCGTGAAGGCGACGGCCCACGGCCCGGGGGCGCCCTGGGCCGACGTCCACTGCTCGAGGGCGTCGAGGTAGAGGTTGGCGAAGACGACGTCCCAATGCTCGACCCACTCGGCGTCGAGGAAGCCACCACCGCGGATCTCCTCGCCCACCGCGATCGTCGTGCGGCGGTAGGTGGCGAGAAAGAAGCGGTTGGCATCGACGGTCTCCTCGAGGGGCGCGAGGAGCGCGTCCATGCGGCCGACAAGCTCGGCGAGGTTGGCCGGCGGTGGCGTCATGCGCTGCGCCGCACCCGGGCCAGGCCGAGCGCGGTGCCGCTGAGAAGCAGCGTGGCGAGGGCGAGCGTCGGCGCCCGGCTCGGTCGGGCGGGCTCGGGCGGGCCCGCTCCGGCCAGGCGGACCACGAGGCGGTCCGGGCCGTCGACGCGCAACAACAGGGGCACGGCGAGGAAGCGGCCCGGGCCTCCGTCAGCTTCTAGCAACACCCTGTAGTCCCCGCGGGTCGACGGCCGGGGCAGTCGCTCGACCACCTCGCCGGCGTCGACGACCTTGGGAGGAACGACTCCCGGAACGCCCGTCGGGGTGACGTAGCGAACGGTGACCACGGCGGGCGCGGTGAGGTCGAACCGAAGGAGCGGCGTGTCCTGCCCGGGCGGGGGCGGCTCGACGACCGCCGCCTCGGCTGCGAGCGGGCGTTCGCGTCCCTCAGGAGGGACGACCCGCACGCCACCCTTGGCCGGCACGACCCGCCACCGTCCGACCTCCAGGTGTCCCAGCGGCTCGCCGGAGCCCGACAACACCCGGAAATGGCGCTCGGGCGAGACGGTGACCCCTCCTCGGCCGAGGGCCACCGCCACCCGGATCGTGGCCGGCAGCTTGTCCGGCCCGAGGGTCGTCGGGCGGATCCCTCCGTAATAGGTCGCAAGGATGTCGGAGGCGGACATCCCCCGCATGGCCTTGCCGTAGGCACCGTGCTGGCTCATGCCCACGCCGTGGCCCCAGCCGCCGCCCTCGAACACGACCCGGTCCCCCGACGTCCTCACGGTGAAACGGGGCGACGGCAGCGCCGAGGGCAGCCCCGCCGGAGCGCCGAGCGCTCCGTTCGCCCGCGAGCGGAAGTCCTCGGGCGCCATGCTGCGCTGGCTCAACACGCCGGCCGGGTCCTTCACCGTGAACATCACCGCCCCGGTGTCGCGACCGACGTTGATCAGGGTGAACGGCGGTGCCACGCCCAGGAGGGGGACGAGGGCCGACAGGGGGACGGCGTGGCTCCAGCGGTTCAGGGCGCTCCGGGCGTCGTCGGGGTCGTTGACGGCTCTCAGATAGGGCTTCCCACCGCTCACCGAACGCCCTCCGTTGGACGACGAGTACAGGGCGAGGATCGGGTTGCCTCCGGAGAGCAGGACCTGGCCGGCGGTGGCGTTCACCGCCGCCACCCAGTTCTCACCGCTCGGACGCTGCTCGCTGGCCACGCCGAGGTACACCTGACAGTCCTGGGTGGGACAGATGTCGGCACCGGCGGCCCGCCAGGCACTGTCCACCGAATTGGCCTTCTGGTTCAGGGCATAGGTACGGGCGGCAATGGCCTGGGCCCGCTGGGCCGCCGCCGGCCACTGGGCCGGGACTTCGGCGACGCCCTTCACGTAGTCCTCGACGGAGACGTCGTTGATCACGGCCAGGCCGCCACCGGCGGGCACGACCTCAACGGCGCCGCGGTAGGTCCCGATCGACTCGGCGGTGACGGTGCCGCCCCCGTCGGCCACCGGCTCGAAGCGCACCTTGTCGACCAACCAGCCCCGCTCCTCCTCACCGGCGGCGGGCGCGAGGAACGGTCCGGCTGACGCAACGGCCAGGGCCGAGAGCAGCGCGAACGCGGTGGGGGCGGGACGGACGCGCATCTAAGGCCCCGAAAGGCTAGCCAAAGGTCGGCCGGCCGATCGAGCCGGAGAACGTGTGAGCCGGCGCTCAGCCCGCTTCGGCGCGCCGGGCCTCGGCCTGGGCCAGGAACGCGGCCACCACGTCGGAGTCGGGCCCGGGCGGCGGCGTCGGCGCCCCTGGCCCGGCGGGGGCACCCCGGCGGGCGGCCGATTCGGCACTCCGGGTGGGGGCGGCGGCACCAGCGGCCGGGGCCTGACGGGCCAGCTCGACCCGCATCCGGTCGGCCAGCACGGACAGCTGCCGCGAGAACTCGTCCTCGGGCCCTGCGTCGGCAGGCTCGGTGGGCGCCTCCTCGGCGTCGGGGACGGGCGGGGCGCCGACGACCTCTCGTTCCCGTCGCCTCTCGGGCCCGACCCGGTCGGACAAGTCGGGCAGCTCGTCCCCCCGGCGCGGCTGCGACCGCTCCCGTACCAGGTGGTGGAACGTGTTGGCCGCGGCGTCGCGGCGCGTGAGCGGCGCCGAGTTGGGGGCGAACACGGCTCGGAGGGTGGCGATGACGCTGGTGTGGTCGTACAGCTGGTCGTCGACCGTTTCCGCCTCGATCCACGGCGAGACGATGATCGTGGGCACACGGCCGCCCAGCATCCGGAAGTCGAACACCACCGTCTCCCGTTCGATGAAGAACGAGACGAACCGGCGGGTGGGCGAGACGCGGGACTTCCGCAGAGGAGCGGGCGCGGGAACGCGTCGAGGCGGGGCCACGTGGTCGAACAGGCCTCCGTACTCGTCGTAGGTGATCAGGAACAGGGTCTTCTCGAACACCGCCGGGTTGCGCCGCAGGCTCTCGTAGATCGAGGCGACGAGCTGCTCTCCGCGCTCGAAGTCGGTGCTGTCGGGCTGTGGGCGGACGTTGTTGCCCGGGTGCTGGCTGTTCGACTTCGGCCCGGCGTGGTTCGGTTCGATGAACGAGTAGGCCGCCAGGTCGTCGGCGTCGACATGACGGGCGAACTCCTTGAAGTCGAACCAGTTCCCCATCCGGGGGCCGTGCCACAGATCGGCGAAGGCCCAGACGTGAGCCCGTCCGTCGTGGTAGATCCGCCAATCGGCGCCGCTGCGCTCCAGGCGCTCGAAGATCGTGGTCGACTCGTAGAGCCCGATCTCGATGTCGACCGAGCCGTCGGAGGTGGCGGCGTGCACGAAGTTCCGGTTGGGCCACGTCTCGCCCGGGACGGAGGAGTGCCATCGGGTGCAGACGGCGAACTCGCGGGCGAGGGTGCCCAGCACCGGGATCTTGTCGGGAGCCAGGCAGCGCATGATCTGCGGTCCCACGCCGGTCACCACGCTGACATGGTTGACCTTGTTCCTCTGCTTCCGCAGCACCGATCCCAATCCGCCCGCCGTGCCCAGGAAGACCACCGGCCACAGCCTGCGCACGAAGCCGCCGAGCTTGGCGGTGAGACCGGCCAGCAGGGCGGCGATGACGAGGACGAGTCCCCCGAGCCGCCACCAGTGGATGATCGGCCGTTCCTCGTGTCCGCTGGCCTTGCGCTCGTAGGCGGAGACGAAGCCGTTCATGCGCGGCTCACCCAGGCCCCGGACCCCGAGCTGTTCGAGGGCGGACTTGTGGGAGTGGGGAGGATCGACGGGCAGGGAGTAGCCGGCGTCGGCGCTTACGGGCACCTGCCGCGACGTCGGGTCGGCCGGGTCGACGGGGTTGGAGTAGGCGCCTGCGATGAGGCGAGGGAACTCCGGTCGGGGATGGTCGAGGAAGCCGAGAAGGTTGTCGAACGACCGGTTCTCGAGCATGAGCACGACGACGTGCTCGATCCTCCGGTCAGCCACCCGTCCTCCCTTCCGCCGCTCCGTAATGCGCCGCACCCGGCCGCGGCTGCCGCGCCGGACGGCCCGAGGCTAGATCAGCGCCGCGTCACGGGCCGAGGTGAGCCCAGGCCGCGACAAATATACGGGGTATGGGTATAATGGCGCCATGGCCGGATACACGGACAAGGACGACTACCTCCGCCGGTTGCGCCGAATCGAGGGCCAGGTGCGCGGTTTGCAGCGCATGATCGGCGAGGACAGCTACTGCATCGACGTCCTCACCCAGGTGAGCGCGGTCACGAGCGCGTTGCACGCCGTGGCCCTGGGGTTGCTCGACGAGCACGTCCGCCACTGCGTTGCCGACGCCGCTGTCGACGGGGCCCAGAACGCCGACGACATGGTGACAGAGGCCACTCGGGCGATCGAGCGGCTTCTGCGCTCCTGAGCAGCCCGGTCGGAATACCCTACCGGGGTAGTGTGTTCGTCGAACACGGAGGCCGCCGACGACGCGGGAGGGGCCATGATGGAGAGCACGGCGCACGACCCCACCACTCACGTAGGAGAGGCCGAGCACGGCGGCGGCCACGGGCACGCCGCGCCGCCGTCCGCCCATCACGACGAGGCCGGCTCGCACACGAGCCATCGCGAGCACGGCGACGGCCACGGTGGGGGCCACCAGGGCGGCGGCCACGAGCACCATCTGGCCCGGTTCCGCCGCCGCTTCTGGTGGAGCCTCGTCCTCACCATCCCCGTCGTGGCGACGTCCCACATGGTCATGGACTGGCTCGGCTACGACCTGGACTTCCCGGGCATCGAGCTGGTCGGCCCCGTGCTCGGGACGATCATCTTCCTGTACGGCGGTTGGCCCTTCCTCGCCGGCGGGCTAGACGAGGCCCGGCGCCGCCAGCCCGGGATGATGCTGCTCATCGCGATGGCCATCCTCGTGGCCTTCGCCGCCTCGGCGGCGACGTCTCTGGATCTGTTCGACCTGGAGTTCTGGTGGGAGCTGGCCGCCCTGATCACGATCATGCTCTTGGGTCACTGGCAGGAGATGAAGGCCGTCGGCCAGGCGAGCAGCGCCCTCGACGCCCTCGCCGCCCTCCTACCCGACGGCGCCGAGAAGGTCCTCCCCGACGGCGCCGTGCAGACGGTGCCCCTCGCCGAGCTGGCCGTGGGTGACGTGGTGCTCGTCCGGTCCGGCGGCCGGGTCCCCGCTGACGGGCAGATCGTCGAGGGTGCGGCCGAGCTCGACGAGTCGATGATCACCGGCGAGTCTCGACCCGTCGCCAAGGCGGCCGGCGACCGTGTCGTTGCCGGAACGGTCTCGACCGACTCGGCCCTACGGGTCCGCGTCGATGCGGTTGGCGAGGAGACCGCACTGGCGGGCATCCGCCGCCTGGTGGCCGAGGCCCAGGGATCGCGCAGCCGGGCCCAGGCGTTGGCCGACCGGTTCGCCGCCCTCCTCTTCTACGTCGCCGCCACCGCCGGCGTCGCCACCTTCGTCGTCTGGTCAGCTCTGGGCAACACCGACGACGCTGTGCTGCGCACCGTCACCGTCCTCGTCATCTCCTGCCCCCACGCCCTCGGCCTGGCCATCCCTCTGGTCATCGCCATCTCCACTGCCATCTCGGCCCGGGCCGGGATCCTGGTGAAGGACCGGCTGGCGCTCGAGCGCATGCGCACCGTCGACGCCGTGCTGTTCGACAAGACCGGCACGCTCACCAAGGGCGAGCACGTGGTCACCGGCGTGATCGGGACGAGCGGCGTCGGGGAGGACGAGGTGCTGCGCCTGGGCGGCGCGGTGGAGGCCGACAGCGAGCACCCCCTGGCCCGGGCCGTGGTCACCGCCGCCCGACAGCGCGGGGCGACGCCCTCCGCCACCGGCTTCCGCTCGATCACCGGGCGGGGCGTCGAGGCGACCGTCGCCGGGCGGCGGTACGCCGTCGGCGGCCCTGCGCTCCTGCGAGAGCGGGGACTGTCCGAGCCCCCCGAGCTCGAGGGCGCCACGGCCGGGTGGAAGGAGCGGGGCGCGGCGGTGCTGTACCTCGTGGGCGACGAGGGCGTCGTCGGTGCGTTCGCCCTGGAGGACGAGATCCGGCCCGAGGCCCGGCAAGCCGTGGACGCCCTGCGCTCGATGGGCAAGCGGGTCGTGATGATCACGGGCGACGCCCGTCAGGTGGCCGAGGCGGTCGGCTCCGACCTGGGCCTCGACGAGGTGTTCTCCGAGGTGCTGCCCGAGGACAAGGACGCCAAGGTGGCCGAGCTCGAGGCCCGGGGGCTGACGGTGGCCATGGTCGGCGACGGCGTGAACGACGCCCCGGCGCTGGCCCGAGCCGACGTCGGCGTGGCCATCGGCGCCGGCACCGATGTCGCCATCGAGTCGGCCGGCGTGGTGCTCGCCTCCTCCGATCCCAGGGGCGTGGTCGGCGTCATCCGCCTGTCCACCGCCAGCTACCGCAAGATGGTGCAGAACCTCGCGTGGGCGGCCGGGTACAACCTGGTGGCCATCCCGCTGGCCGCAGGGGTGCTCAGCTGGGCCGGCGTCACCCTGCCGCCCGCGGTGGGCGCCATCCTCATGAGCGCCTCGACCATCGTCGTCGCCCTCAACGCCCAGCTCCTGCGCCGGGTGGACCTCCGCCCTCCGGCCGCCACCGGAGCCGCCTGACGGCGATCGCCTTGGGTACCCCGAACAGATCTTGTTAGGTTCACCTACATCGATCTGTTTGCGTTCTCCCGGTGCCCCGACTTCGTGCGGCGGGTGACGGCCGCCGGGGCCGCCGCGGTCGTCGTCGACTGGGAGCGGCGCCGGAAGGAGCGGCGCCAGGCCGGGGCCGACACCGAGATCAACGGCGACACCCCGGACGACCTCGCCGCCGTGCGGACGGCGACCACGGGCCGGGTGGTGTGCCGGGTCAACGGCTGGGACCGCTGGACGCCGGGCGAGATCGACCTGGCCGTCGTCCTGGGCGCCGACGAGGTGCTGCTGCCCATGGTCCGGCGGCCAGGGGAGGTCGACGCCGCCCTCGAGCGGGCCGCCGGCCGGTGCGACCTCGGCATCCTCGTGGAGACGACCGACGCCGTGCGCCACGTCCGCGAGCTCGTTCGCCGGCCGCTCTCGCGCGTGTACGTGGGGTTGAACGACCTGATGATCGACCGTGGGGGGACGTCCCTTTTCGGCCCCCTCGTCGACGGGACGATCGAGCATGTGCGGCAGGTGGTCGGGTCCGCGGGCATCCCGTTCGGGGTCGCCGGCCTCACCGTGCCCGAGGGCGGTCGACCGGTGCCGTGCCGGCTCCTGATCGGCGAGCTGGCTCGCATCGGCGCCGACTTCACCTTCCTACGGCGCTCCTTTCACGCCGACGCCGTCGGGCGGGACCTCTCCGTGGAGGTCCCGCGCATCCTCGAGGCAGTGGGCGCCGCCCGGCGCCGGACGGCCACCCAGCTCGACGCCGACCGTGACGAGCTGGTGACGACGGTCGGCCTCCTCGACGCCGAGGAGGCCGTGTGAGGGAGGGCGCGTGAGGGCGCTCGTCACGGGCGGGGGAGGGTTCGTCGGCGCTCACCTGGCCGCTCGCCTGGTGGGCGACGGCTGGGACGTGGTGGCCACCCTCCGGCCGGGGACCTCGCCCTGGCGCCTCCAGGCGCTCGGCGTTGCCGGCGACGTCATGGTGACCGCCGTCGACCTGGCCGACCCTCACGCCACCGCCGCCGTCGCCGGCCGCGCCGATCCCGATGTCGCCTTCCTCGCTGCCGCCGCCCGCGCCGCCGCGACGGCGGCGGAGCGGGCGATCACCACCGCGGTGAACGCCACGTCCGTCCTCTGGCTGCTCGACGGCCTCCCCGACCGGTGCCGAGCGGTCGTCCGCCTGGGCTCGTCCACCGAGTACGGCCACAGCGACGGGCCGATGGACGAGACCGCCCCCCTGCGGCCGCGCGGCTTCTTCGGCGCGACCAAGGCGGCAGGGTCCCTGCTGGTGGCCGCCGCCGGGGCGGGGCGGGGCGTGCGGGCGACCGTCCTGCGCGCCTTCCAGGTCTACGGCCCTCTCGACCACCCCGACCGCCTCGTCCCGCGGGCCCTCCGCGCCGCCCGCACCGGCGCGGTCCTCCCTCTCACGGCGCCAGGCCTGCGTCGCGACTGGATCTTCGTGACCGACGTGGTCGAGGCCTGCGTGCGGGCTGCGCTGGCCGACGACCTCGCCACCGGGCAGGTGCTCAACCTCGGCACGGGGCGACAGGTCACCAACGAGGAGCTCGCCGAGGAGGTCAGTCGGGTGGCGGGGCGACCGATCGAGGTGGCCACGGGGGCGTGCCCACCGCGCGAGTGGGACACGGCCTCCTGGGTCTGCGACCCGACGCGGGCACGGGAGCTCCTTGGGTGGGACGCCAAGGTCGCGCTGCACGAGGGGCTCTCCCGCTGCTGGGAAGCGGAGCTGCGGTGACGCCCCGCACCCTGCCCGTCGCCGTCGTCGCGCCCGTCTACGGCAACCAGGCGACGCTGGCCGAGCTCGCCCGACGCACCGCCGACGCCATGGGCGACCGGCCGTGGCGTCTACGTCTCGTCGTCGACGCTTCGCCCGACGCCAGCGGCGAGGTGGCCGGGCGCCTGGCGGCGGCCGACAAGCGGGTACGCGTCACCTCCCTCACCGTCAACCAGGGCCAGCATGGAGCCCTTCTTCGAGGCCTGGAGGACGAGCCGGACGCCTCTGCCTGGGTCTGCATCGACGCCGACCTCCAGGACCCGCCGGAGGCGGTGCCGTTGCTTCTCGACCGGCTGGCTGCCGGAGACGTGGGGGCCGTGTTCGCAGGGCGCGCCGGCCACTACGAAGGACGGGCCCGGCTCGCCAGCGGTCGCCTGCACCGGATCACCCTCGCGCGCCTCACCGGGCTTCCCGCTGACGCCGGGGCCTTCGTCGCCCTCCGCCGCGACGCCCGCGACGCCGTCGTCCGCCTCCGGGCCCCCAGCATCGTCGCCGCCGTCGGGGTCTCCGGGGTCGCCACTGCGTCGGTGACGGTGCCTCGACGCCACCGGCCCATCGGACGGTCGGCGTGGACGGCCGGCGCCCGCCTTCGCCAGTCGGCCCGGACCCTGGCGTGGGCCGCTCGCCAGCGCCTTTTCTACCGCGAAGGCGACGGCCCTTCGGGCTCCGCGCCCGCAGTCACCCAGCGCTGGAGGAGCACGTCGGCGTAGCGGCCGCGGAACCGTCGCTCGTCGGCGACGTGCATGTCCCGGCCGGCCAGCTCCTCGTCGAGAGCGGCCAGCGTCGTGCGGTCGCCCTTCACGCCTCCCTCGGCGCGCCGCACCACCCAGACCGTCGGCCCCGCCGGCACCGCCGCCGGCGGCAGCACGAGGTCGGGGCGGAGCGCGGGATGGTCCCGCCGGGCGTACTGGCTGACGCCGATGGCGTCCCAGCGGCCGGCCGCCACGACCGGTTCGCCCGGGCGATGGAGGGTCGCCAGGGCGGCGACCGCGCCCCGGACGTCCTCCTTGGGGCCCTCCCCGGCGGCGCTGACGGTCACCGCCGCCGAAACCGCCAGGAAGGCAGCCGTCGCCACCCCGCCGACCCGGCGGGGGAAACCGGTGAGACCTAAGGCAACGAGGACGGCCAGGCCCAGCACCGCCGGCAGGAGGTAGCGGTCGACGTACACCGGACGCACGAGCTCGATGAGCGAAACGGCGGCGACAGGCAGGCCGACCCACGCCATCGAGACGGTCAGCGCCTCGCGATGGCGGCGTCCGGCAACGACACCGGCAGCTGCGGCCGCCAGGGTGACCGCCGCCAGGAGCAGCCGCTCGCTCGCCCACGACCGCAGGAGGAGCCGGGGGACGGCCAGCCCGACGTCGGCGATCCACTCCGCCCCGGAGCCACCAACACCGTTGGCGACCGCCACACCGACAACCAGCAGCGCGGGGACGGCAGCACCGACCGTCGTGGCCACGAGGGGGACGGCGTGGCGGCCGCGGAGCCACAGGGTCGCCACCGCGAAGGCCGCGAGCACCAGCAGTGCGAACCAGTGGAAGAGGCCGGCCGCCGCCCCCGCCAGCCCGTAGAGCACAAGGCTGCGAGGGCGGCCGTCGAGCCAGCGTTGCAGGCCCAGAGCGGCCAGGGCCGTGCCGAGGAGGGCCAAGCCGTATCCCCTGGCCTCGGCCGAGTACTCGACGACGAACGGGTTGGTGGCCACCACCAGGCCGGCCACCAGGCCCACCTGGCGACCGGCCAGGCGACCGACGGCGATGGTGAAGGCGCCCACCGCGCCCGCCGAGGCGACGAGGGAGAGCAGCCGGAGGCCCCACTCGTCGGGAGCCAGCCCCGTCAGCGCCAGCCACAGGTGGGCGACCGCGTAGTACGGGCCGTTGTACGACGGCGGCGCGTCTTGCAGATAGGAGATCGTCCCCTCACCGCGCACCACCGCCCGTGCCAGGTCGTCGAGGGGGATCCGCACCATCTCGGCCGTGTACAACTCGTCGTACCAGAACCCGTAGCGGCGGCTGAGGAGCCAGCCACCGAAGGCGGCGAGGACGAGGGGCGGGAGCACCCAGCTCCATCGCAGCCAGGCGCGCCCGGATGCGCTCGTCGCTTCGGGAATGGACGGCACTGGTGACACTGGGCATCCTCGCACTACCGAGCGGACCCCACCCAAGGGGGACCGACCGCCCGGGCGGAGCCGGGCCTCAGCGAGGCCTCAGCGAGGCCTCAGCCGACCCGCCGAGCGCCGGCCTGCTCGTCGCGTCGGACGCCCGACCGCAAGCGCTCGGCGGCCATCACCACCTCACGGCCGAGGCGGGCGAGCTGGTCGCCCACCCTCGCGTCGCGGGCGCTCCCATCGTCGGCGAAGACCTGGTGGGCCCGGGCGATGGGGACGACGAGAGGAACGGCCCACCCTCGGAGGGCCCGCACGACGAACTCCATCGTGTTGACCGCCTGCAGTCCCTGCCCGCCCGCGGCCGTGGCTATGAGGCCGACGGGCTTGTGGGTGAGAAAGGGGGGATCGCGGTCGGCGAGGAGCTGCAGCCAGTCAAGGGCGTTCTTGAAGGCGGCGCTCACGGTGCCGTGGTAGAGGGGGCTGCTCCAGATCATCCCGTCGGCCTCGTCCACCGCCTCGGCCAAGCGGACTGCCCCGGCGGGGACGTGCGCCACCTCGGTCCCGTACAGGGGGAGGTCGAGGGAGCGCAGGTCCAGCAGGTCGGTGTGGGCGCCGGCCGCGCCCGCCGCGTGCAGAGCGAGGCGCAGGGCGCGCAAGCTCGACGACGGCGTCCTCAGTGATCCTCCCAGCCCGACAATGCGGGGTGGCGACCACCGCGCGGCGGCGACAACCGGTTGCATGCCTGGACATCCTAAGACTTGAACTTAACTTCAAGTCAAGCGTCGTTTCCGATACCATGTCGTCATGCCCGACGACCTCTTGACGATCGGCGCGGTGACCGAACGCACGGGCGTGGCAACTTCGGCCCTCCGCTACTACGAGCGAAGAGGGCTGATCAGCGCGGCCCGCTCGAGCGGCGGGCAGCGCCAGTTCGATCGCGAGGTCCTGCGCCGGGTGGCGTTCATCCGCGCCGCCCAGCGCGTGGGGCTGAGCCTCGACGAGATCGCCGCGGCGATGACATCGCTCCCCAAAGGCCGCGCGCCCACGCGCGCCGACTGGGCCCGGCTGTCAGCATCTTGGCGATCGCGCCTCGACGAGCAGATAGCCGTCCTCGAACGGCTCCGCGACCGCCTCACATCGTGCATCGGCTGCGGGTGCCTCTCGCTGCGCGCCTGCGCCCTACAAAACCCGGGCGACGTCGCCGCCGCCACCGGAACGGGCCCTCGCTACATCCTCGACGAGGGCCCGCTCGACTCCAAAGACCTGCGTCACTCGGGAACGCACTCCCCCAGGACGGGGTCGTAGTGGGCACCCACGCCCCCGCAGATGCCGTCGGCCCGACCACCGGCGTGTGACGCAGCCGCCGGGCCGGCGAGGCCCACGGCAACCCCCAAGACAACGAACACGGCGACAACTCTCCTACGCAGCCTCATCACGCCTCCTGAGAAAAACGAGCTGACGAGGCGAACTCCGATGATCGCCCGTCGAAGCTCTTCTACCGGACGGAGCTTGGCCGTGCAATACGTGACACGGACAGCTATCGCGACCGGGGTTTGCTAGGAACTCACCCATGAGCACCGGGCACATCATCCCCGGGGACGACGGCGTCGAGCCCGCACCGGAGCCGTCAGGCCCTGGCAAAGAGGCGGCCGCCCCCGAGCCCAGCCACGCCGAGCGGGCCCGAACCCTCGTCGCC
>DASZJY010000251.1:0-1721 GCA_035947635.1 Acidimicrobiales bacterium
GGCGTACCAGTCCCGCTCGACGACCCTCTCGCCGCAGCCGGGGCAGTAGGTGCTCGACCCCGTGGTGTCGTGCACATTGCCGGTGTAGGCGAAGCGCACGCCATTCCCGAGGGCGATCCTGCGGGCCCGGGTGAGGGTATCGGGTGACGTGGCCGGGCGGTCGAGCATCTTGTAGTCGGGATGGAACGCGGTGAAGTGGACGGGCACGTCGGGGCCGAGGTCGTCGACGACCCACCGGGTCATGGTGTCGAGCTCGGCGTCGGAGTCGTTGAGCCCGGGGATGAGGAGGTTGGTGATCTCGAACCAGACCGACGTCTCGTGGCGCAGATAGCGGAGCGTGTCCTTGACCGCCTCCAGGTGGGCGCCGCACGTGTGCCGGTAGAACTCCTCGCTGAACGCCTTGAGGTCGACGTTGGCTGCGTCGATGTGGGCGTAGAACTCGGCCCGGGGCTCGGGGCACACGTAGCCGGCGGTGACGGCCACCGCCTTCACGCCCTGCGCGTGGCACGCATCGGCGACGTCGATGGCGTACTCGTGGAAGATGACGGGGTCGTTGTACGTGAACGCGACGCTGGCGCAACCGAGCCGCACGGCGGCCGCCGCCAGCGCCTCGGGCGACGCCTGGTCGGCAAGAGTGTCGATCTGCTTGGACTTCGAGATGTCCCAGTTCTGGCAGAACCGGCAGGCCAGGTTGCACCCGGCCGTGCCGAAGGACAGCACCGACGTGCCGGGCAGGAAGTGGTTGAGCGGCTTCTTCTCGATGGGGTCGACGCAGAACCCCGACGACCGGCCGTGGCTCGTGAGCACCACCTGGTCGTCGAGACGGGCGCGGACGAAGCACACCCCTCGCTGGCCCTCCCGGAGCTTGCAGGCGCGGGGGCACAGGTCGCACTGGATGCGCCCGTCGTCGAGGAGGTGCCAGTACCGGGTGGGCACGGTGAAGGCGTCCCATGCGGGCGCCCGGTCGTCGTCCTCCCGGCCGGTCATCACAGGCCGATCTTGCATGATTCCAGTGAACACCCTGAGGGTCCAGGCCGAAACTACCTGCGCACTGCGAGGTACAGGACCGCTGATAGGTGGCTTAGGGACTGCGCAGGTAGTTTCGGTCCTGACCCTGAGGCTGTGCACACGTGCATCCACAGCCTCCTGGGGAAAAGAATCCGCCGTTTTCTGCGTATACCCCGTGTTGTCGGCCCCACCTTCGGCCGGTATGGTCGGCCCATCACGACGCCTCAGCGGTCGCGGGTCCCGGGGCGGGTTCGAACGCCGGCCCGCGCGCGGCGGCGAGCTCGGCCCGAGTCACACGGTCGAGCGGCTTCACTGGTCGCGCCGTGACGCCCGAGCAGGTGCGCCCGCGCAACTGGGAGGCGCAGATCCGGGCACCCACCGCACGCGACGTGGCGCCGGCCGACCAGCGGCTCGAGCGTCCCGCACCCGAACCCGCACCAGTCGAGCCGGCGGTCGCCGAGGCCGCGACCGGCGAGGCTGTCGCCGCCGAGGACGTCGTTTCCGAGGCCGAGCGGCTCGAGGCGCCCCCGGCACAGCCGCCCGTCGCCGACGAGACCTTCTGGTCGGGAGCCCCCGCCCCGCCTGCCGCGCTCGTAGTCCCGCCGGTCGCCGACACGACCGAAGTGCACAAGCGGTTCATGTCGGTGGCGCGGGCGACCGAGCGGTGCGCCCGGGTCCTGAGCGGGCTGGCCGAGCGCGTCGACGTCCTCGAC
>DASZJY010000252.1:0-10058 GCA_035947635.1 Acidimicrobiales bacterium
GCCGGCGGCGGCAGCCAGGCCCTCTCCCCTGAGCGTCCTCAACACGCCTCCTCCACCGGCGGCGAGAGGCGCGGCGGCGGCGGTGGCCGAGGCCCAACGCCAGATCGGGAAGCCCTACAAGTGGGGCGGCTCCGGTCCCGACAGCTTCGACTGTTCCGGGCTCACGGCGTGGGCGTGGAAAGCGGGAGGCGTGAGGTTGTCCCACTCCGCTCTGGCCCAGTATCACGAGACGACGCGGGTGCCCCTCTCGGCCATCCAACCGGGTGACCTCCTGTTCTTCGGCCCCAGCGTCTCGGGCATCCACCACAACGCGATCTACGTCGGCAACAACCAGATGATCGAGGCGTCGCAGACCGGCACGCCCGTGCGCTACCGGGCCATGGGTCGCCGCGACCTGGTGGGGGTCGGGCGGCCGGGGTAGCTCCTGGATCCGGCCTTCACCCGCGCCGAGGGAACGAACAGCCGTCGTCGTTCCACCGCGCCCACCACGAGGGCGGCCCCGAGGCTCGCGATCGCCCCGAGGGCGGTGAGGAGAGCCTCGGTGGCGCCACCGGTCCATGTCGCCTCGCTCCATCCGAAAAGGCTGCCGGTGCGGCTCACGACGAGGGCGGCGACCGCCCCGAACTGGAAGGCGAGCGTGCCGCCGACGACATAGCGGACGAGGCGCCCGCCGCGTAGCGCGCAGAAGAGGAGCAGCACGGCGAGCCCGCCGGCCATGACCGCATGCAGGGGGAACCCCACCCGGACGACGGCCGAACCCGGGATGGTGGCGGGCAGGTGGCGGTACAGGGCGAGCCACTCACGAAGGTGGACGTACGCGCCGCCGGCGGTGCAGACGGCCGCGGCAACCAACAGCGGAGCGGCGAACGGAGCGACGGATCGGCGCCCGACCGGGAGACGGGTCACGGGTCGCCGTGGTCCTGGGTGCGTTCGCCGTGATCGTGAGTGCCTTCGCCATGGCCGTGGGGATGGTGGGCGACGGCCTCGAGCGCGTCGGCCGGCACGACGGTGCCGACGGTCTCGACGGTCTCGACGGCGCCGTGCTCGGGCGCCTCCGCTGGTGACGAAGGAGACCGGTGGGCGTGGTCGGCGTGCGTGGTGGGCGCCCACCGGAGCGAGGCCCCACCGACGAGCAGGGCGGTGAGCGCCAGCGCCGGCCACGCCGCCGTCGGGGACGTGCGGGCCCCCGACGCCGGCCGGGCGACGAGGCCGAGGACGGCGGCCGCCTCGGCCGCCACCGCCAGGACATCGAGCAGCCCGACCGGCTCGGGACCGCCCCCGTGCCCGGCGCCGGCCACGCCGACGCTGCGGCTCGCCGCCCACAGCACGATGAGCGCGATGTTGCCGGCGGCGATGAGCAGCTGACCCCGTCGATCGCGTTCGCGCAACTGGACGAACGCCGCCGCGCCCAGCTGCAGGAGAGCGGTCACGAGGAAGAAGGTCGCCACCCCGGTCCCCTCTCGAAGATGCTGAGGAAAGGCGGCGAGGTGCAGGCCGGCGGCGACCGCCAACGCCAGCGCGGTGCCCTGGGGTGCAAGGCGGCGAAGGCGGCGAGGACGAGACACCAAGCATCTCTTCGAGGCGGCGGCGTCGCTGGATGACGCGAACGTCGTCCCATCCAAGACAGTGGGTCGGCTCCGAACAAGGGCCGTGAACCACAACACGGCGACTCACACGAGGTCCAGAGGCAGGCATGCGCTCGTCGCTGCCTTCGCTCTCTCCACGCTCGGTCTTCTCGGGGCCTGCGGAGGCAGCGATGGCGGACAGGCGGGAGGCGAGACCGCGGTCGCGCCGCAGAACGCCGTCACCATGCAGCTGATCGCCTTCAAGCCCGCGACGGTGACGGTCGACGCCGGCGCCACGGTGACGTGGACGCAGAAGGACCCTGGTGTCCACACCGTCACGTCGGGAGCCGTCGAACAAGGCGGAGGCGGTGTGTCCAAGGTGCCGGACGGCCGGTTCGACTCCGGCGAGATCGCGACCGGCGCCGCGTTCACGTTCACGTTCGACCAGCCCGGCACCTATCCCTATTTCTGCTCCGTGCACCCCGCCACGATGCGAGGCGAGGTGCGGGTCAGATAGCCACCGACTCACGTCGACAAGCAGCAAGACAGGAGACCCACACATGACACCGAAGACCAGGCGCAGGCTCGCTGCCCCGCTCGTCGCCTTCGCCCTCCTGGGCGCGGCGTGCAGCAGCGACGACGACGGCAACGAGGCCACGACGACGGGCGAGAAGCCGGCGGCGGAGGCAACGTCGCTGACGGGCGCGTCCACGCTGCGGGCGGGGCTCACCGGCCTGCTCACCGAGCACGTCTACCTGGCGGCGTTGTCCACCGGCTCGGCGCTCCGGGGGGACACCCAGGGGTTCCAGGCCTACGCCGCCGCCCTGAACGGGCCTGCCAACAGCAACACGGCCGATCTCACCGCCGCCATCACCTCGGCCTACGGGGCCGACGTGGGGAGGGCGTTCGACGGCCTGTGGCGGAGTGAGGGTCACATCCCCGCCTTCGTCGCCTACACCCAGGCCGTCGCCGCCGGGGACCAGGCCAAGGCGGACAAGGCGGTGGCCGATCTCACCGCGTACGCCAAGACGGTGGGCACCACCCTCAACCAGGTCAACAGCAACCTGCCAGCCGAAGCCGTCGAGGACATGGTGATGATGCACATCACCGACCTCAAGGCCGTGGTCGACGCCCAGAAGGCCGGCGACCAGACGAAGGTCTACACGTCCCTGCGCAAGGCCTACGGCCACATGGGCGAGTTCGCCACGGTGCTGGCCGACGCCACCGCCCGCTCGTTCCCCGAGAAGTTCCCCGGCGACGTGTCGTCGCCCGCCGCCGACCTCCGGGCCGGGATGACGTCTCTCCTCCGTGAGCACGTCTTCCTCGCCTCGAGCGCGACCGGAGCAGCCATCGGGGGGCGTCAGCCCCAGTTCGAGGCCGCCGCCGCCGCGCTCAACGGGCCGACCAACAGCAACTCGGCCGACGTCGTGGGCGCCGTGAGGAGCGTGTACGGCGACGATGTCGGGCGTGCGTTCGACGGGCTGTGGCGCAGCGAGGGCCACATCCCCGCCTTCGTCGCCTACACCCAGGGGATCGCCACCGGTGACCAGGCCAAGGCGGACAAGGCGGTGGCCGACCTGCTCGCCTACGCCAAGACCTTCGGGACGACGATGAACTCGGTCAATCCCAACCTTCCGTCCGCCGACGTGGAGGAGGCGATCAAGGCCCATGCCACAACGCTGAAGGCCGTCGTCGACGCCCAGAAGGGGGGCAACGCCACCAACGTGGCCACGAGCCTCCGGGAGGCGGTCCACCACATGTCGGGCACCGCCGACGTCCTCTCCGAGGCGACGGTCAAGCAGTTCCCCGAGAAGTTCTCGACCTAGCACCCGGCCGCCGACGTCTTCCCCAGCCAGCCCGTCCTTTCCGGGGACGGGCTGGTTCGCGCTCAGCGATACACGCCGTTGTGGCCCACGCTGTGGTGGCCGGGAGCGGGGAAGTACGCCAGGCCGTGGGCGCCGGCACCCGTGCGGATCGACTTGATGACGTTCCCGGTGGCGGTGTCGACGACGACGACGTTGCCGTGATAGCGACCGCTGACCCACAGCTGGGAGCCATCGGGGTTGATCTGGATCATGTCGGGGCTACCACCGACGTTCCAGGTGCCTCGAACGGTGCGGGAGGCGACGTCGATCAGCGAGATCGTCCCCGCCAGGCGGTTGCTCACGTAGAGCGTCTCGGTGTCGCGGCTGTAGTTGAGGCCGTGGGCTCCCCGGCCGGTGGGCAGGAAACCGATCTCCGTCAGCGTCTCGGGGTCGACGATCGAGACACCGTGACGGCCCTGGTTGGTGACGAAGAACACCGAGCCGTCGGGTGACACCTTGACGTCGATGGGGAGGGACCCGACCTCAGCCGCACCCACGAGCTCCATCCTCTCGGTGTCCACCTTGGCGACCTTGCCGGTGAACTCGGTGCTCACCATCAGGTACTTGCCGTCGGCGGAGAAGTCGAGGTGATCGGCCCCCGCCCACGGGATCGGCACGCTCTTGATGAGCTCCCAGGTCTCGGGGTCGCGGAAGTCCAGGCGCTTGAGGCGCTCGGCCACGACGATGGCCTTGGTGCCGTCGGGGGTGAAGTAGAGGTTGTACGGGTCGTCCACCGCGATCTCCCCGCTGGGCTTGGCCGTCTTGGGGTCGATCACCGTGAGGGTGTTGCTTCCCGTGTTGTTGACGTAGAGCTTGGTGAGGTCCCACGAGGGCGTCACGTGGTGGGGGATCTGGCCCACCGCGAACCGGTCGATCACCTCGAGGGTGGCCGGGTCGATCACGCTCACGGTGCCGGCGTCGCTGTTGGGGACGTAGACACGCGGGGGGATGCCCGCCACCGCCGGGCTCAGCGTCGGGGAGATGGTGGCGGCGAAGACGTTCACAGGCCCGGGCGCGGGCTGGTCGGGACCGGGCCCGCCGGGAGGTGCGGGCGGCCCCGCCGGCTGCGCCCTCACCGTCTCGTCGGCCCCGGCAGGGGCCGCCTCCTCGCTCACCGGCCCCGGCCGGGTCGGGAGAGCAGGGCGGCGCAGCTCCCCGATGAAGTCGAGCGACGTCGCGCGACCCGAATGGTCGGAGGTCCGCTCCGTCGACACCTCCTGGGTGGCCACCTCACCGCCACAGGCGACGAGACCGACCAGGGTGGCGGCGACAAGCGCGGCTCGTGCCCGCCTCATAGGACGCCCGAGCCTATCGACCGCTCGGCGGAGCGCCGAGAGAAGCGAGGGTACCTTTGCCCGGTGGCGGCCGACCGACCGTACGTGGCGGTGGTTGGTGGCAGCGTCGCCGACGGGCGCGTCGACGAGGCGGCCGAAGCCGTCGGCCGGGGGCTGGCCCGCCGCGGGGCGATCGTCGTGTGCGGTGGCCTGGGCGGCGTCATGGAGGCGGCGTGCCGAGGCGCCCGGGACGAAGGCGGCACCACCCTCGGGATCCTTCCCGGCGCCGATCGGGCCGATGCCAACCCCTACGTCGACGTCGCCGTCCCCACGGGCATGGGTGAGGCCCGCAACGCCCTGGTCGTCCGGGCCGCCGACGCCCTGGTGGCGGTGGCGGGTGAGTTCGGCACCCTCTCGGAGATCGCCCTAGCTCTGCGCCTGGACAAGCCCGTCGTCGGGGTGTGGACCTGGGAGCTGGCGCGGGCGGGCCGGGCGGTCGACGCCATCGTCCGCGTGGACGACCCCGACCAGGCCGCCGAGCGGGCCGTCGCCCTGGCTCGAGGCGCCGCCGACCTCCGGCGCATTGGGTCAGGAAAAGGGCCCGATCTCGCGCCCTGAGCGTGCCAGAAGCCGAGCGGCCGGCTTCTGGCACGCTCGGAGCGCGGAAATCGACCACTTCATGACCCAATGCGCAGCGTTGTGGCGGGCTACAGCACCGGCTCCAGGCGCTTGTTGGGGCGGAAGCGGCGGCCCTCCTTGGCCATCAGCCGGCCGTCAACGGCGACCACGTCGGCGGTGAAGTCGCAGCTGCCCCGGAGCAGGGCCGAGCCGACGGCGTAGACGTCGACAGGCGCCTGCTGCTCCTCGAAGGCGGCGATGCGCTCGGCCGTGAACCCGCCCGACACGATGATCCGAACGTGCCCGTAGCCCTCGGCATCGAGGGCCTCCCGCACGAGGCGGGCCAGCGGCACGTTCACGCCGGTCGGGTCGAAGTCCCCCATGCGCTCAGGGGTGATCGAGCGGTCGACCATGGTGCCGGCCGTGTCGAGCCGCACGCCCCAGAGGCGCTCCCCGAACTGGCGGGCGCAGGCCAGCGAGTCGTTCACGCAGTCGTTGTTGAAGTCGACGAGGGCGATGAGGTCGGCCTCGGGGACGTGGCGGGCGAAGGCGCCAGTGGCGGCTGCCGTGTCAGCGCCGTAGGCAGCGATCAGGGCGTGGGGGATCGTGCCCAACCCCTTCTCGCCCGTCCAGGCGGCCATGGCGTCGGTGGCCACGCCCCGCGCACCGGCGATGTGGGCGGCGTAGCCGTCGCCCCCCTGGGTGCCGAAGTGGTCGAAGCGGTCGGCGAAGAACAGGAGCGGCTTTCCCCGCGCCGCCTCCACGACCGCGGCCACGTTGTTGGCCACCTTGGTGCGGCGGGCGAGGACTCCGAGGTAGACGGACTCCAGGTGGGCGAAGAGGTGCTGCGGCCCGGCGATGGCGAGGACCGTCTCCCACGGCTCGACGTGGTCGCCGTCGTACAGGGCGGTGACGTCGAGGCGGTCGAACCCCGGCTGCCACAACCGGTCGAGCTCGGCCTCGAGCTCGAACTGGCGGGCCCTCGCCCGTCCCGACGCGTCGGTGTCCTGGAGGCGCAGGCGGCGCGCCTCCAGCCGGGCCTCGAGGTAGTCGTCGAACAGCTCCGAAGCCTTGGTCGGGTCGGACCACGAGCCCGTGCCGACCCGCAGGATCGCCAGCGCCTCGTCGATCCCGCACAGCACCGAGCGCCCCTTCTGGAACACCTGCACCGTCACCACCGTCGCCGGTTTCTCGGCTTCGAGGATGCGCTTGGTCCGCGAGAAGTACACCGCCGAGCGGTAGCCGGACCGGAGCTCAGGAACGGGCAGGTCGAACGTCTCGGGCCCGAGCCGGCGACGGGCACCCACGAGCTAGCTCACCTTGCGGAGGACGAGCACCGACAGCCCCTCGAGCCACACGTCGTCCTCGGCCGAGAACAGGGGCCCCTCGGCGCCGTCGATGGGGCGGACGTAGCCGATGGCGCTGTCGAGCACCAGCTCGAACGACTCCGCCCATCGCTTGTCGGGCAGGCGGAAGCGGACCGGCTCCGGACCGTTGAACAGCACGAGGAAGCTGGTGTCGAAGATGCGCTCGCCCCGCGGGCCGGGCTCGGCGATCTGGTCACCGTTGAGAAACATACCCAGGGCGGCGATCCGGCCCGACACCCATTCCTCCTCGGTCATCTCCCCACCCTCGGGGCCGAACCAGCCGATGTCGGCGAGCCCCGAGCCGTGGATCGGCCGGCCCTGGAAGAAACTGCGGCGCCGGAACACGGGGTGGGCCCGGCGCAGGGCGATGAGATGGCGGGTGAACTCGAGGAGATCGCGATCATCGTCGTCGAGCTCCCAGTCGACCCACGAGAGGTCGTTGTCCTGGCAGTAGGCGTTGTTGTTGCCCAGCTGCGTGCGGCCCATCTCGTCGCCGCCGAGGAGCATGGGGACGCCCTGCGAGAGGAGGAGGGTCGCGAGGAAGTTGCGCTGCTGGCGCCGGCGCAGCTCGTTCACGTCGGGGTCGTCGGTGGGCCCCTCGGCGCCGCAGTTCCACGAGCGGTTGTCGTCGGTGCCGTCGCGGTTGCCCTCTCCGTTGGCCTCGTTGTGCTTGTGGTCGTAGGAGACGAGGTCGGCGAGCGTGAAGCCGTCGTGGGCGGTGACGAAGTTGATCGATGCGTAGGGCCGCCGGCCGTCGCCCTGGTAGAGGTCGCTCGAGCCGGTGAGCCGGTACCCCATCTCGGCCACGCTGGCCTGCTCGCCCCGCCAGAAGTCCCGCACGGCGTCGCGATAGCGGCCGTTCCACTCGGTCCAGAGGACCGGGAAGTTGCCCACCTGGTAACCGCCCTCGCCGATGTCCCACGGCTCGGCGATGAGCTTGACCTGGGAGACGACGGGGTCCTGGTGGATGAGGTCGAAGAACGCCGACAGGCGATCGACCTCGTGGAACCCCCGGGCCAGCGCCGACGCCAGGTCGAAGCGGAACCCGTCGACGTGCATCTCCGACACCCAGTACCGGAGGCTGTCCATGATGAGGCGGAGAACCTCGGGGTGGCGGGCGTTGAGCGTGTTGCCGGTGCCCGTGTAGTCCATGTAGTGGCGGGGGTCGCCGTCGACGAGGCGGTAGTAGGCGGTGTTGTCGATGCCTCGGAAGCTCAGGGTGGGGCCCATGTGGTTGCCCTCGGCCGTGTGGTTGTAGACGACGTCGAGGATGACCTCGATGCCGGCGGCGTGGAGAGTGCGCACCATCGCCTTGAACTCCTGGACCTGGTGGCCCCGGCCGCCCGTTGACGCGT
This sequence comes from Acidimicrobiales bacterium, assembly GCA_035947635.1. Lineage (GTDB taxonomy): Bacteria > Actinomycetota > Acidimicrobiia > Acidimicrobiales > AC-14 > DASZJY01. Next base: position 8,045 of record DASZJY010000252.1, read on the forward strand.
AGGCGGCGTGAGGGGCGAAGTAGCCCAGCGAGTTGTAGCCCCAGTAGTTGGTCAGGCCGCGCTCGACCAGGTCGTGCTCGGGCACGAAGTGGTGGACAGGGAGGAGCTCGACGGCGGTCACGCCCAGCTTGAGCAGGTGGTCGACGGCGGCGGGGCTGGCCAGCCCGGCGTACGTACCCCGGAGGCGGTTGGGCACCCCGGGGTGGCGGGCGGTGAACCCCTTCACGTGGGTCTCGTAGATCACCGTGTCGTGCCAGGGCGTGGCCGGGCGGTGGTCGTGGCCCCACGGGAAGAGGGGGTCCGCCACCACCGAGCGGGGGACGTGGGGAGCCGAGTCCCGGCCGTCGGGAACCGAGTCGTCACGGCCGACGACGTAGCCGAACACCGAGTCGTCCCAGTCGAGGGGGCCGTCGATGGCCAGGGCGTAGGGGTCGACGAGCAGCTTGCTCCGATTGAACCGCAGCCCCCGACCTGGGTCGTAGGGGCCCGACACCCGGAAGCCGTAGTGCTGGCCGGGGCCCACGCCGGGGACGTAGCCGTGCCAGACGTGGGCCGTCACCTCCTCCAGGGGGACGCAGGTCTCCGCCATGGCGGCGGGCCGGGCGGTGGCTCGGGCCCCGGCCACGTCGCTCTCGAGCAGGCAGAGCTCGACCGCCTCGGCTCCCTCGGAGAAGAGTGCGAAGTTGGTACCCTCTCCGTCCCAGGTCGCTCCGAGGGGATGCGGGCTTCCGGGCCAGACGTCCATGGCGAGTAGCTTCGCTCACCGGCGACCGCACTCGCAGCTTCGGGGAGACGCATGGGCGAGCCAGGTCGAGTCCAGATGTGGTGGGGTGGGCTCTCCACCGGTTGGAGGGTGAACGTCCTCCTCTACGCGCTGGCCGCCATCTCTCTGCTCGCCCTCATCACCGAGATCGTCGTCGGCGGTAGCGAGCCGCGCCGGGTGGAGGTGGCCGGGCAGCCGGCCCGGCGGACGACGACCACCCAGGCCCAGGTCGCCACCGCCTTGGGGCCGACGAGCTCCCTCGCGCCGACGACCACTGCTCCGGCGCCTCCGAGGAGCGCCGTGCCGACATCGGCGCTCCCCCCCGAGCCGACCCGTCCCCGGCAGGGGTCGAGCCCTCCCCCCATCGGCTTCAACCCGGTGCCGCCGTCCCCCACGACCACCCTCGCCTGCCGCAACGGGAACGACCCCCGCTGCGGCCCGTTCCGCTGGGACCCCTCACCAGGCCCCTACCAGCCCCTGGCGGTCAACGTGAACGTCGCTCCTGACGGCGCCCAGGCCAGGTTCACCTTCGACGTGAGCGACCCCGACCACCAGGTGAGCGAGAACTGCGCCACCATCGACTACGGCGACGGCAGCAGCCAGCCGCTCCCCTGCAACCCGGCGCCCTGCCCGCCCGCCTTCGGTCCCTGGACGCCCCCCGCCCGGGAGGCCGGACAGCGGCAGTTCGTCTTCGGGCACACCTACAACCAGCCGGGCCAGTACACGGCCCGGTTCACCTTCCGCAACGACAGAGACCGGTGCCCCGATCCTTACGGCGACAGCCGCTCGGGGGAGATCGCCGTTACCGTCGGCTAGCGCAGGCGCTCGGGGACGTAGCCCAACCGGCAGAGGCAGGGCGCTTAAACCGCCCACAGTGAGGGTTCGATTCCCTCCGTCCCCACCGGGCCTCTCTCGACGGTCAATGGGGAGCCGCGAGGTCGAGGACGTAGGCCAGCAGGTCGACCTCGGGGTAGTGCCGGTCTGCCTCGGGCGCCCGGCGGAAGCCCAAGCGGGCGTAGATCCGCTGGGCGGCGGCCATGTCGGCGGTGGTGTGCAGCCACAGGTGCCGCCGCCCAGCGGCGCCGGCCCGCTCGATGCACGCCCGGACGAGGCTCGTGCCGACGCCCCGGCCCCGGTGGGCAGGCGCCACCGCCAGCATGCGCATCCCGGCACCGTCGGGGTCGTCGAACTCGGCGTAGGGGCCGGGGCCGGGCACGTAGGTCACCCCGCCGGCGAGCTGTCCGGCGGGGT
>DASZJY010000253.1:0-4219 GCA_035947635.1 Acidimicrobiales bacterium
GTGGCGGCCAGGACGGGCGGGTACCCGCACGTGCCCGTTGGGCCACACCATGACCGCGCCCATGCGGTTGCCGGTGCGGGCGGTGAGGAACGCCACCGCCGCGGTCGACGCCACCGCCAGGTCTCGCTTCTCGCACAGGGCGGTGCCGAAGTCGAGGCTGGCCGAGCAGTCGACCACCACCCACGTCTCCAGCTCGCGGTCGGCGACCTCGTCGCGCACGTGGGGCACCGTCGTACGGGCGGTGAGGTTCCAGTCGATCCGGCGGACGTCGTCGCCCGGCTGGTACGGCCGGCTCTCGCCCGGCTCGCTGCCCGGGCCGGGCAGCAGGCCCTGGTAGTCGCCCTGCAGCAGCCCGTCGAGGCGGTGCGTCACCAGCAGCTCGAGCTGGCGCAAAACCTCTTCGGGACGGCGCTCGGCGACGAGGGGAAGGCTGTTCAACCGCTACCTCATGCCGTCTGGGTCAGAGGGGCGGGAGGGTCCTGGCTGGGCGCCAGCCGCGGCGGGGGCACCCGCTCGAGCACCGTCTGCAGCACGGCGTCGACGGACACTCCGTCGGCCAGGGCCTCGTAGGAGGGCACGATGCGGTGGCGCATGACCTCAAGGGCGACGTCGACGATGTCCTGGGGGAGCACGTAGTCACGGCCCCGGAGCAGCGCCATCCCCCTCGCCGCGGCGACGAGGCCGAGGCTGGCGCGCGGGCTGGCGCCATACGCGATCTGCGAACCCAGCTCGGGGACGTTGAACTCCGCCGGTGCGCGGGTCGCGTGCACCAGCCGGACGGCGTAGTCGACGATCGCCCGGTGGGCGAACACGTCGTCGGTCGTGCGCTGGAGGCGCAGGAGGTCGTCGAGGGACAGCACCTGGGTGGCGTGCGGCGGGTTGACGCCCATGCGCTGGACGATCTCCACCTCCTCGGCCCGGTCGGGGTACTCGACCATCACCTTCATGAGGAAGCGGTCGCGCTGGGCCTCGGGCAGCGGGTACACGCCCTCCGACTCGATGGGGTTCTGGGTGGCCAGCACGAGGAACGGCTGGGGGACGGCGTGGGTGACGCCGCCGATCGACACCTGACGCTCGGACATCACCTCGAGCAGGGCCGACTGGACCTTGGCCGGGGCCCGGTTGATCTCGTCGGCGAGCACGAAGTTGGCGAACACGGGGCCGAACTCGACGTCGAAGGTCTCCGTCGACGCCCGGTAGATGCGGGTGCCCACCAGGTCGGAGGGGATCAGGTCGGGCGTGAACTGGATCCGCACGAAGCTCCCGCCCACGACCTCGGCCAGCGTCTCCACCGCCAGGGTCTTGGCCAGACCCGGAACACCCTCGAGCAGCACGTGGCCCCGGGCCAGGAGGCAGGCGAGCATGCGCTCGACCACCCGGTCCTGGCCGACGATGACCTTCTTCACCTCGAAGAGGGCGGTCTCCAGCATGGCGGCGGCCGACGCGGTGGTCTCGCCGGGGTGGACGGCGGCAAGGCGGCTACCGCCCTCGTTCGGAGTGCTGATGGTTCCTCCTCGTGTGGTCGGGCCGACGCCGGCCACTGTGACAGCCGGAGCTGAGACGTTCCTGAGGAAATGGTACGACTCCGCTGGGAGGGCAACGACGCGCCGGCGGCGCCCGTCGTCGTTCCGTCGCGGAGGCCCGGGTCGCGTTGTACCGTGGAGCGACGCCTTGTGAGGACGTTCACGATGTCCCGCCAGGCTCGAGGGCGACGCTCGTTCGCTGTCGTCCGTCCGGAACCAGGAGGTCGTCATGCAGGCTGCAGTGAGCGCGGTCAGCTCCAGCGGCGGCGATCGGCAGGAAACGCTGGCGTCGTTGCGGGCCCTGAAGCGCCGCGCCTCCGACCTGGCCTCGACGCACCTCGAGGCCCTCGATTACTTCTACCTGTCGGGCGACGTCGGGTCGATCACCCGGCTCACCGACGGCCCTGTCGCGGTCGGGGGCTTCGCCAGCGTCGTGCCTCCTGCCGACGAGCCGCGGGACGGGACGGGCCGGGCCAGCCTGGCCAGCACCGCCGCCTGCGTGCGCTCGCTGCTCTTGTCGCCTGCGGTCAAGCCCGGTCACGCCGACTTCACCGGACTGCTCAAGAACGTGGTGGAGCGTTATGAGAGCGGCCAGCTGACGACGTTCGGACTCGCACACTTGAATCCGTTCACGATGGGTCAGCTCCTCCCCGTCCTCCGCGATGTCGTCGGAACGACGCCGGAGCCCGCAATCGAGACCCTCGTCGACGACGCGTCGGCCCGACTGGAGCAGGAGCTCGACAACCGGGGCGTGGCCATGCCGGCCAAGGCCGACCCGGACGCCGTCGAGCAGCGCTTCCTCCCACACGGCTACCTGACGTACGGCGCCATGCGGGCCCTCGCCGCATGGGACCGCCGCGAGAACCTGCTCTCGGCCGGCAGCATGCAGTGGTCCGAGATGGAGCTGTACCGTCAGATCGCCCTGTTCCACAGCGGCCTCGACGAGCGCAGCGACGCTTACCAGCTCGGCTACAACCTCCTCATCCAGTACCGGTTCAACCGGTTCCGGTTGGGCGACAGCCTCATCGAGTCGGGGTTGCGGACGCTGTTCGAGGCCCAGCTCGAGCGGGGGGTCTGGGAGAAGCGCGACCCCATCTTTCGCTACGCCACCCACGGAGAGGCGCACTGCTTCTCCTTCGAGCTGCTGTCGTCGCTGCTCCGCGACCTGCGGGGCGAGTGGGGGCTGCTCGTCCCCTGGGAGGGGCACCTGTCGCGAGCCGTCGAATGGGCGGCCCGCAACGCCGTCCGTCGCTACGGCCCTCCGATGTGGCGCTCTGCCCACCTGGTCGAGGACACGACTCCACAGTCGTGGGCCACGGCGGAGGTGTACTCCTTCCTGCAGCTGTACACGTCCTATCTCTCATGGCGCATGCAGACGATCGTGCGCGAGGGCTTCCGCGGCGAAGCGGCCCAGACGCCCGACCCACGGGCCTTCGACGACCTCTACCAGGCCGACATCCGGCACCCCCAGGACGGGCCGGTGCTGCTGGGCGACCTCCTGCGCGACCGGATGCTCGAGCCGGTCCGGATCCCGGGGGAGCCGCCGTCCTACTCACTGGTCCGCAGCACGAACCCGAGGGGGAACGCCCGCTCGGCGATCCTGTTCGGGCCGCCGGGCACGGGCAAGACCACCTACGTCCGCAGGGTCGCCGAGTACCTGGGGTGGCCCCTCGTGGTCCTCGACCCGAGCGATTTCGCCCAGGAGGGTCTCCCCCTGATCGCCACGGTGGCGACCCGGGTGTTCTCCGACCTGCTCGAGCTGGAGGACACGGTGATCCTCTTCGACGAGATGGAGCCGTTGATGCACAGTCGGACCGACGCGGCCGGCAGCTTCGAGCAGAAGTTCCTCACCACCAGCCTGCTGCCCAAGCTCCAAGAGCTGGCCGACCGGGCCACCTGCATGTTCTTCGTGGCCACCAACCACCTGGAGACCGTCGACCCCGCCGTGCAACGGCCCGGCCGGTTCGATTTCCGGCTGCAGATCATGCCCCCTTCCTACGACGAGAAGCTGCGCATGGCGCGTGACTGCCTCGGCCCCGAGCTGTTTGCCAGGGCCGAGGCCGACCTGCGCCGCCACCCCTACCGAACGAACCTGCGGCTGGCCTCGCGCAACGAGATGCTCGCGCTGTGCGACGCGATCACGCGCCACCCTGACCGCATGGAGGAGATCCTCAGCCAGTTCCGGGCCGAGCTGATCGACGACGAGCGGTTCGGTGACGAGCCGGGCGCCGAGCTGCGGACGTAGGCGTCTCCCTCGGCGACGGCGCCGTCCGGCACTGATGAAGCCTCCGGCGATACCTCGCCGGAGGCTCCCTCTCACGGTGGTGCGATCAGGTCCTGCTCTTGGCGATGGCCATCCCGAGGAAGATGCCGGTGATGAGGCCGGCGGCCCCCGCGATCATCACCGCCCACGTGCCGGCCTGGGCCGCGGCCTGGGCCGCCTGCAGCCCTGCGGTGGTGGCCGCGTTGGTGGACTCCATGCCCGCAGTGGTGGCTGCCTGGGTGGCCTGCGCCGTCTCCAGCTCGTGCACCTTCTCCCTCAGGTCGTCAGTGTCCATCGCCATTCCGTCTTCCTTTCGTTCTGTGCGGTGTGTACGAGGTTGGAGAGCCGCATGCTCACGACCCCCGGTGCTGCTCAGCGGCCAGTGCCGCCGATCGGGGCGGAGCCCCGGTGATCCACGTCCCGACGGTCCCGG
>DASZJY010000254.1:0-2101 GCA_035947635.1 Acidimicrobiales bacterium
CGTGCGGCGCCTGCTGGGCCTCGAGCCGGTGCTCTCGATGGGTGGCGCCGGCCCGACCCACGACGAGCGCAGTTGGACCTTCGACCTCGACCCCGGCGGTCGCGACCCGGTGCTGGGCATCGAGCGGCTGCAGGAGGCGTACTTCGCCAGGTTCCCGGGCTACGACCGGGGCATCACCGTGCCCGCCATCGTCGACGTTGCCACCGGCCGGGTCGTCACCAACGACGTCCACCAGATCACCCTCGACCTGTCGACCGAATGGCGCGCCCACCACCGCGCGGGGGCTCCCGACCTCTATCCCGAGGACCGTCGTGAGGAGATCGACGAGGTCGTCGACCTCGTCTTCCGTGACGTCAACAACGGCGTGTACCGCTGCGGCTTCGCCGGGACCCAGGACGCCTACGAGAAGGCCTACCGCCGCCTCTTCGACCGCCTCGACTGGCTGTCCGAGCGGCTGGAGGGCCAGCGCTACCTGGTGGGGGACACGATCACCGAGGCCGACGTCCGCCTGTTCACGACGTTGGTGCGCTTCGACGCCGTCTACCACGGCCACTTCAAGTGCAACCGGGAGAAGCTCTCGGAGATGTCGGTGCTGTGGGCGTACGCCCGCGACCTGTTCCGGACGCCGGGCTTCGGCGACACCATCGACTTCGACCACATCAAGCGCCACTACTACGAGGTCCACACCGACATCAATCCCACCGGGATCGTCCCCGCCGGCCCCGCCCTCGACGGCTGGCTCGCGCCCCACGGGCGGCAGGTCCTGGGCGGCCGGCCCTTCGGCGACGGCACGCCACCCGGCCCGCCCCCGCCGGACGAGGTGGTGCCACGCCACCACACGCCGCTGACCGTGGGGTAGCGCTGGCCGGCGCCTAGTCCCTCAACGCGCCGGGGGCGGCAGTGGGGCTGCGATCCTTGGGAACTGCCGGTGCCCCACCGGACAAAGGCGGATGATGCCCCCCAGCCCGACGGACGCCGCGCTCATCGGCGGCTCCCTCGACGACCCCGAGCTGTTCGCGCCGATCTTCGACCGGCACTTCGCCGCCGTCCACCGGTTCCTGCAACGCCGGGTCGGTGTCGACGGCGCAGACTCGTTGACCGGCGAGACGTTCCGCGTCGCCTTCGAGCGGCGGGCGACCTACCGCCGGGACCGACCCGAGTGCCTGCCCTGGCTGTACGGGATCGCCGGCAACCTCCTCCGCCAGGAGCGCAGGGGGCAGGCCCGCCAGGGCGCCGCCCTCCGCCGCCTCGGTGCCCGGTTGGGGTTGGCCCCGCCTCCCCACGAGGCGCTGGCCGAGCGGGTCGCCGCTGAGCGGCTGCGGCCGGCACTCGACGCCGCCCTGGGGGCCATGAGACCGGAGGAGCGTGAGGTCGTCCTCCTGGTCGCGTGGGAGGAGCTGACCTACGAAGAGGTGGCGGTGGCACTGGGCATTCCCGTCGGGACGGTGCGGTCGCGGCTGCACCGGGCCCGCCGTCGCCTCCGGGAACGGCTTCCCTCGATCGGCCAAGAAGAGGTCGACCCACGCCCGGCGAGACATGGGAGGGGCCTGTCGTGACCGGTGAGCTCGATGCTCTTCACAGTGTGCGCCCACCGACCGACGAGCCCGACCCCGCCCTCGTCGCCGACGAGAGGAACCGCCTGATGGCCGTCATCGCCCGAGAGCACACGACCGACGCCGACCCGCCGGTGCCCTTCCCGGCGCCCCGACCCGACCGGCGGCGGCGCTGGCTCGTCCCGGCGGTCGTGGTGGCGTCGGCGGCGACGGCGGCGGCCGGATGGGCGGTCCTGCGGCCAGACGCCGAGACGACCACGGCAGTCGCGTGCGGCGACTCGATCGTCTCGTCGAGCACCGGCGACCCCGTCGCCGACTGCGCCGCCCTGTGGCGCCGGGAGAAGGGGACCGAGCCTCCTCCCCTCGTCGCCTACGTCACTGCCGGCGGCGGCGTGCAGGTGCTGTCCGCCGACGAGGACCCGCCCGAAGGTTCCACGCCACTCGACCGCTCCTTCCGCCAGGACGCGTCGGTCATCGAGCTGGAGGCAGAGCTGGGCGACGTCAGCCGCGGCCTTCCCTCCGCCTGCCTCTCCGCGGCAGAGGCCCGG
>DASZJY010000255.1:0-3803 GCA_035947635.1 Acidimicrobiales bacterium
CCCCAGATGCCGTGGGGCTCACGGATCTGCAGGGCGTAGTCGAGACAGGGCGCCCGTACGGGGCAAACGGCGCAAATGGCCTTGGCCCGCTGTTCGCGCGCCTCGCGCTCGTCCTTGCGCTCGACGTGGCCGGGAGGGAAGAACACCTTCATCTGGGGGCCTCTACAGGCCGCCTTTTCCTCCCAGAGCCGCTCGGCGCGCTGAGTGCTCAACATGACCCCCTCGTCGGTCGGCGCCAAGGTACCTCCCAACCTGGGGCCAGACAAGGGGTGTTTCAGCGCGTTGTCGCAGGTCGGGAAGGGCGCGGTGCCGGTGGCTGCGGGGTGTCGCCGGTCAGTGATAACTGCCAATAGGGGCCCTCCGGCGGCGCCGGGGTGCTCCCGGTCGCCCGCCGGGTTGCAAGTCAATGCCCGGCGTCGCGAGCGCCGCCGACCTCGGGCTCGACCTCCAAGAGGAGGCCGTCGATGGCGACGACCCGCACCGGCTCACCCGAGGGGATCGGGGTGGCCCGGTTCGTTCGCGCCCGCCAGGTCGCCCCGTCGAGGAGGACCGTGCCTTCGGGGGCGATGCCGGTGGTGGCCTTGCCCATCCGTCCGATCATCGCCTCCCGGCCGATGGTCGGCGTGGAGAACCGGGCCCGCAGCATCGACGCCATGCCCGCCACCATGACCAGCACGGCGCCGGCCACCACCGGGACCATCGTCAGCCAGGGGACGGCCAGGTCGCCGGGGAACAGCTGCCAGGACCCGACCACCAGAGCCACCGTCCCGATGACGGTCCACGACCGCGGCGCGCCGGCCTGCACGTCCACGGCCAGGCCGAGCACGCCGATCCCGACGAGGGTGAGCCCCACCCCCCGGGTGGGCAGGGCGGCCAGGCCGTACGACGACAGGACGAGGGCGAATGCCCCCGTCAGCCCGGCCAGGCCGATCCCGGCGGTGAAGAACTCGAAGACGATGAGCAGCAGCCCCACCACCAGAAGCAGGTAGGCCACCGACGGACGGGCGGTGGCGTGCAGCACCCGCTCGACGAGCCCCAGCTGGGCGAAGCGCACGTCACCGGCAGCCTGGCGGCGCAGCTCGCGGCCGTCGGGCACCACCCGAGCGGTGCTGAGCTTCCGCCCGCCCACCTCGACGCCGTCGAGGCCGACGACGAACTCGCCGAGGGTCGGGGTCACCACGTCGACCGCCTGCTGGGCCAGGGCGGTCTCGGCACTGAGCGCACGCGAGGTCGTCAGAGGGTCGCCGGGAGGGCCGCCGGGGAAGCGCCCGGTCCGCGTGCCCTGGGCCATCCCCACCACCGCCGCGCTGCGAAGCAGCACGGTGGCGCCTCCGTACGCCCGCGAGCCGCTGGGCCCGACCCAGACGGCGACCGGCACCGAGCTGTGGCTCACCCGGAAGGCGAGGGCGTCGAGCTCGGCGGCGTCAAGGAGGTCACCGGCGCTGTTGAGCTGGATGACCACCACCTCGTCGACCGCCCGCTCGGCCTCCCGGATCGATCGGGCGATGAAGTCAGCCTGGATGCTGTCGAGCCGGCCGGTGACCTCCAGGACGTCGACGGCCCGGCGACCGCCCGGCTGGGGCGTCGTTTGGGCGGCCGCCGGGGCGGCCGGGGCCGGCCCGGCGAGTGACAGGAGGGTGCCGAGGACCAGGAGGAGCCTTAGTAACCTGCGAATGACGTCTCCGAGGGGGATGGTTGGATCCTCGTGGGTTCTGTCGCCAGTCCCGGCTGGTCATCGTGGCCGGGAAGGGCGGCGTGGGCAAGACGACCGTCTCCGCCGCCCTGGCCCGCATGGCCGCCCGAGCCGGCCTGTCGGCGCTGGTGGTGGAGGTGGAGGGCAAGGGCGGCCTGGCCACCGCCTTCGACGCGCCAGACCTCGATTACGACGAACAGGTCCTGTCGCCGGCGTCCGGCAACGGCACCGGCACCGGCGAGGTGCGGGCCCGCACGATCACCCCCGACGAGGCGCTCGTCGAGTACCTGGAGGACCACGGGCTGCGCCGGCTGTCCCGCCGCCTGGTCCGCAGCGGCGCCGTCGACGTCGTGGCCACCTCGACCCCGGGGATCAAGGACATCCTGGTCCTCGGCAAGGTCAAGCAGCTGGAGCGGGACGAGGCCGCCGACCTGATCGTGCTCGACGCGCCCGCCGCCGGGCACGCCGTCCGCTTCCTCATGAGCGCCGAGGGCCTGCTCGACGCCGTCAGCGTCGGTCCCATACGGGACCAGGCGGAGGACGTGCTCGACATGCTCACCGACTCGACCCGCTGCCAGGTCCTCCTCGTCACCCTGCCTGAGGAGACGCCGGTGAACGAGGTCGTGGAGACGGCCTACGCCCTGGAGGACAAGGTCGGCCTCAGCCTCGGCCCGGTGGTGGTCAACGGGCTCTATCCCGTGCTCGACGGGCTCGACACCGACCCCGAGGCGGCCGCCGCTGCGGCCGGGGTCTCGCTCCGGCCGAGCGAGGCGGATGCCCTTCGGGCGGCGGCGGCGTTCCGGGCCCGGCGCCAGGAGCTGCAGGCGGAGCAGACGGCGCGCCTGGCCCAGGCCTTGGCCCTCCCGCAGCTGCACCTGCCCGCCCTGTTCGACGTGAACGTGGGGCTCGCCCAGATCGACCGCCTGGCCGACGCCCTCGCCGCCGGGGTCGAGCGCCTGGTGACGGTCCCGTGACCGAGTCCGCCCTGACCGACCTGGTGGCCGAGAGGTCGATCGTCGTCTGCTGCGGGCCCGGAGGGGTGGGCAAGACGACCACCGCCGCCGCCATCGCCCTCGAAGGAGTCCGCCGGGGCCGCCGCAGCGTCGTCGTCACCATCGACCCCGCCCGCCGGCTGGCCGACGCTCTCGGGCTGGCGTCGCTGTCGGACACCCCGAGCTTGGTGGAGGGCGACTGGCCCGGAGAGCTCTGGGCCCTGATGCTCGACACCGAGAGCACCTTCGATGCCCTCGTCGCCAAGTACGCCCCGGGGCCCGAGCAGGCCCAAGCCATCCTCGAGAACCGCTTCTACCGCAACATCTCCGGGGCGCTCTCCGGCACTCAGGAGTACATGGCCATGGAGAAGCTCCACGAGCTGTACGACGAGGGGGGGTACGACCTGATCGTCGTGGACACGCCCCCCACCCGCAACGCCCTCGACTTCGTCGACGCCCCCCGCCGCCTCACCCGGCTCCTCGACAACCGCGTCTTCCGCCTGCTCATGCTCCCGACCCGCGCCTCGATCAAGGCCGTCAACGTCGCCGCCCAGGCGTTCCTGCGCACGGTCGCCCGGGTGGTGGGCGCCGAGGTGGTGCAGGATGCGGTGCGGTTCTTCCAGGCCTTCGAGGGCATGGAGGACGGGTTCCGCGACCGGGCCCAGCGGGTGCTCCGTCTCCTCTCCGACCCTGGCACCGCCTTCCTGCTGGTGGCGGCGCCCCGACCCGACGTCGTCGTCGAAGCCGAGTTCTTCGCCGACAAGCTGGCCGACGCCGACGTCCCCGTGACCGCCCTCATCGTGAACCGGATGCACCCCCGCTACGGCGACGAGTGGGCGGGGACCGCCCGCGAGCGCGCCCGGACGCTGGCCGGCACACCGCTCGGCCCGCTCTACGAGAACCTGGCCGATTTGCACCAGCTGGCCGACGGGGAGGAGGAGCACGTGATCGACCTGGTAGCTCGCCTGGCCCCCGCGCCGGCCGCCCGCGTGCCCGTGCTCCCGTCGGACGTGCACGACCTCACCGGCCTGTTGGCGGTGGCCGCCCATCTGTTCGCCTCGTCCGACGACGAGCCCATCGCCGTGGGTTGAGGGCCCTGCGGCCCACGGCCCCCCTGG
>DASZJY010000256.1:0-8495 GCA_035947635.1 Acidimicrobiales bacterium
GCAGCGCAGCTACCGGGAGCTCCCGCTGCGCCTCTACGAGCTCGGCACCGTGTATCGCTACGAGCGGGCCGGCACGCTGCACGGGCTGCTGCGCATCCGGGGCTTCACCCAGGACGACTCCCACATCTTCTGCACGCAGGACCAGATCGTCCCCGAGCTGACGTCCCTTCTGGGCTTCGTGCTGAAGGTGCTGCGCCGCTTCGGCTTCGACGAGGTCGAGCTGGAGCTGGCGACCCGCGACCAAGCCAAGTCCTTCGGAACCGCCGAGGAGTGGGACATGGCGACCAAGGCGCTCGCCCAGGCCATCGAAGGGGTAGGCCTGCCCTACGAGGTGGCCGAGGGCGAAGGGGCGTTCTACGGGCCCAAGATCGACATCCACGTGCGCGACGCCATCGGCCGGCCCTGGCAGCTCTCCACCCTCCAGGTCGACTTCCAGATGCCCGCACGCTTCGGCCTCGAGTACATCGGGGCCGACAACGCCCGCCATCGCCCGATCATGATCCACCGGGCCCTGTTCGGCTCGGTCGAGCGCTTCTTCGGCATCCTCGTCGAGCACTACGCGGGCGCCTTCCCGGCGTGGCTGGCACCGGTGCAGGCGAGGGTCCTCGGCGTGCGCGACGACCACGACGGCTACGCCGCCGCCGTGGTCGGGCGCCTGCGAGAGAGGAGGTTCAGGGTCGACCACGTCCCCGCCGAGGAGCCGCTGGGGGCACGCATCCGCAAGGCCAAGCTGGAGAAGATCCCCTACGTCCTCGTGGTGGGCGACGAGGACGTGTCGGCGGGCACCGTGGGCGTCAACCCCAGAGGCGGCGAGGTGGAGCGGGGTGTCGTCGTCGAGGCGTTCGCCGACCGCCTGGCCGCCGATGTCGAGGCGCGCCGGAAGTGACCGAGCACGCCGAGGGGGGTGGTCGGCACCGGCCACCCGTCCACCCCGCGACGAGTCCGCCCGCCCCTACGGGCGAGACGAGCGCAGGTCACCGGGAGACGAAGTGACCGAGGACGAGCACCAGGACCGGCTCGCCCGGTTGTGGGCGGGCTGGCGGCTGCCCTACCTCGAGTCCGACGCCACCGACGACGGCGACGACGCCTCGTGCGTGTTCTGCCGCATCCTCGAGAGCGAGGAGCCACCCGAGAAGACCTACGTGGTGTGGCGCGACGAGCGGTGCGCGGTGGTGCTCAACGCCTTCCCGTACACCAGCGGGCACCTGATGGTCATGCCCGTACGGCACCACTCCGATCTGGAGGACCTCGAGGGGGACGAGGCCTTGCACCTGTGGGAGGTGGTCTCCTCGGCGGTACGGGCGCTGCGCGCCGCCTACTCGCCCGAGGGCCTCAACATCGGCGTCAACCTGGGGCGGGCGGCGGGTGCGGGCGTTCCCGGGCACTTCCACGTCCACTGCGTGCCCCGGTGGAACGGTGACACCAACTTCATGACCGTGCTGGCCGAGACCCGGGTGCTGCCCGAGGCGCTGCCCTCCACCTTCGAGCGCCTGCGGGCCGCCTGGCCGAGGTGAGCGCGAGCCTGCGGTGGCTCACCTGGAGCTGTCCGGGCCCGGCGGGGCCGAGCGGGTAGTGCTGGGCGGCGGGCGGATGACGATCGGCCGCGACCCGTCCAACGACATCGCCCTCACCGACGACCTCACCGCCTCCCGGCGCCACGCCGTGCTCGAGGAACTGCCGGCCGGCTGGTGGGTGGCCGACGTGGGCTCGCTCAACGGGACGTGGGTGAACGGCGAGATGGTCGAGGGCGAGCGCCCCCTCTTTCCCGGCGACGAGATCCTGGTGGGGGAGACCCGCCTCGTCTACCAGGACCAGCCGCGGTAGCCGCCGGCTACGGCGTGTCCGCCGCGCACGGCGGGTCGACGGTGATGTAGCGGTTGTTCTCCCACACGTTGTTGTCGCAGTCGGGGTTGTCGTCGTTGAGGTCGAAGGCAGGCCCGAACGCCGGCCCCAGGATGGGGAGGACGGCGTTGCGGATGGCGATGTTGTTGCGCACGACGTTGTCGACCGCGCCCAGCGCGCCGCCCCGCGGGCCGCGCAGCACGATGCCGTTGTCGCCGTTGTCGACCACCACGTTGCCCTCGATGATGTTGGACCTGGCGCCGTTCACCCCCGGAAGGCTCTGCAGGCCGATGCCGTTCCCCCGGCGAGCGGTGGTGCGGTACAGGCCGTTGCGCGCCACGTAGTTGCCGCGGATGAGGTTGTTGTTCGACCCGACGAACAGCACGATGCCGTCGAGGCCGTTGCCGACCACGTCGTTGCCGATGATGCGGTTGTTGGTGCTGTTGGGCTCGACGCGGATGCCGTCGTTGTCGGTGGTGGTGACGTCGCCGAAGCGGCTGGCGATGTTGTCGCGGACCTGGTTGCCCTGGATCAGGTTGCCACTGGACACCCCGCTGGTGGAGCGGGGGTGGGCGAGGTCGACGTCGGTGTAGAGCCCGATCCCCGACAGCGCGCCGTTGTTGATCGTGCGGTTGTTGAGGATGCGGTTGTTCCTCGAGGAGAGGACGGCGATGCCGTCACCCCCGTTCGTGACGTTCGACCCGATGTTGTCCCGGGCGGTGATGTTGCGGACGGTGTTGGCGGCACCGCCTTCGATGGCCACGCCCATGTCGAAGTTCGTCACCCTGCCGTTCGTGACGGTGACGTTGTCGACCCGGAAGAGGAGGATGCCGGTGCCGTCGCCGGGGCCGGGCCGGCCGAACACGCGGTGCCCGTTGAGGTTGAGGGTGATGTTGCTGGCGGTGATCCGGAGCCCACCGGACGGGCAGGGGCCGACATCGCTGTCGAGCACGGTGTTGGCCGTGATCACCGACCCGCACCCCACGTGAGCGGCCTGGGCGGGGCCGACGGGGACGAGGGCGAGGAGCACTGGAACGAGCCCGAGCAGCAGCAGCCGGGCCTTGGGTACGCGTGTGATCATGCGGTTGTGTAACACCCGCGCCGCCGGGTGGCAACGACGGCTCCCCTCAAGGTCGCCTTTTGACACGCCGAAATTTGGTTTGCGAGGCTGCCCAACGGGGCAGGCCCGAAGTGCGGGAGCTCGCCATCCAGGAGGGACAGCCGGCCGTGCGGTTACGTTCAGCGAGCAAGGTGCTGCTGAAGGGCCTGGCTGTCTTCGTCTGCTTCATGGTGATCGGGAACGTGGCCGTGTACGCCGTGTCCGCCTGGGCCCGCAACTCGACGCCGAAGGCGGCGGCGATCGATGTCCTGGGTGTCAAGAACTTCCAGGTCGTCGACGACCGCCTGTCCCGGGGCGCGGCGCCCACGCCCGAGGGCTACCGGGCGCTGGCCGCCCAGGGAACCTCCACGATCGTCGACCTGCGAGCCGAGGAGGGCATCGAGGACGACATCGCCGTCGCCCGCGACATGGGGATCAACGTCGTGCGCATCCCCATGCGGGACGGGCAGGCGCCCAGCCGGGCCGAGGTGGCCCAGTTCCTCGACGTCGTTCAGTCGGCGCCCGGCAAGGTCTTCGTCCACTGCGGGGCGGGCGTGGGCCGCACGGGCACCATGGTGGGCACCTACCTGGTGACGAGCGGCGAGGCCCGGCCGTCGCAGGCCGTGCGCCGCAACCTCGCTGTCGGCCCGCCCTCGCTCGAGCAGATCGCCTACGTCGCCGGCCTGGGCAACGGCCCCGACCGGCCCAGCCCCGCCATCACCGCCATCAGCCGCACGCTCGACGCCCCCCGCCGCCTCTTCTCCCGCCTCTAGCTGGCGGCTTCGCCGCCCCGGGCGGGGCCCCATCCCCACCCTCCTCCGGAGCCGGGGCCCCAACCCCGGCCCGGCCGTGTCGCTGGCGGCTTCGCCGCCCCGGGCGGGGCCCCAACCCCGGCCCGGCCGTCTCAGTGGCGACCGAGCCGCTGGGCGAGGAGCCGGGCGTCGTCCACCGCGTAGCCGGAGTCGTCGTTGTTGAAGTAGGCGTAGACGTCGTGGCCGTCGTCCAGCCACGACCGAAGACACCTGACGGCGGGCGCCAGGCCGTCGTCCCCGTACCGTCCCTGGTAGGGCCGTTCGGTCGCGTTGGGCCCGTGGAAGCGGACGTAGGTCCACGTCGTCGTCAGCTCCCACGGGTGGTCGGCCAGCAGGTCGTGGATGCACAGGGCGGCACCGTGGCGGCGCAGCACCTCGTACACCTCGTCGTCCAGCCACGTCGGCTCCCGCAGCTCGACCGCCCAGCGCCGGGTGGTCGGCGCCACCGAGAGGAACTCGTCGAGGCGCTCGGCGTTGCGCCGCCAGCGGGGCGGGAGCTGCACGAGGGTCGGCCCGGCGGTGGGCCCGAGGCGGTCCAGGCGGTCGAGGTGGTTGGGCAGCCAGGACGCCGCGTCGCGCAGCTTCATGCGGTGCGACCCGAACGCCCCCAGCTTCATGGCATAGACGAACCCGGGCGGCGCCTGGGCGGCCCAGCCCTCCGCGGCTGACTCGGCGGGCAGGCGGTAGAAGCTGTTGTTGATCTCGACGCTGTCGAACAGGGTGGCGTAGTGCTCGAACCACCGCCGCTGGGGGAGCGATTCCGGATACACGGCTCCCCGCCAGTGCTTGTAGATCCACCCCGAGCAGCCGACCCGAGCGACGCCGGCCCTCTTCCGAGCCAACCGTCAGCGGTCCCCGTCGTGGGCTTCGAGGCCGAGCGGGAGCGGCTCGGTCGGCGAGCCCCGGCGCGAGCCCCGCTCGCCGCCCTCGGGCGCAGGATGCTCGACCAGGGCCACGACCCGGGCGGCCATGAAGCGGGCGGCGCGCACCGGCTGGCCCGAGCGGGTGACCTCGGAGACCTCGACCGTCCCCCTCGACACCGCGACCTCGACCCTCCGCCCCGCCCGCGTGGCTGCGATCTCGAACTCCCGCACCGCCCCGCCGCCCACGTCCACGACGATCTCCACCCGGTCGCCCTTCATGCGCTCGGTCCCCAGCGCGCCGTGATGACCCGGTAGGTCCCCACGGTCGCCCAGCCGTAGGCGAGGTGGGGGACGATGTCGGAGAGCCACCCGCGCACGCCCCAGGTGCGGGGGTCGGTGAGCCGCTGGGCCACCATCGGCCCGTTGGCGACGGCCATCGCCACCACGCCGAGGGCGGGCCCGGCGGCCGTGCCGGGCGAGCGACGGCGGGCCCAGACGCCGAAGGCGGCGCCGACCGCGACGCCCGTGCCGTACCCCAGCAGCGCTCCCAGGGCGGTGCCCCGGTTGCGGGCGGCGTCGCTGTCGGGTGCTCCGAGCCGTACCCCGGCGATGTCGGCCAGGCGGGCCGCCGCCTGCCCGGGCAGGCCGCTGGCGGCCCGGCCCTGGAGGAGCATGTCGCCGTAGCTCACCACGTCGAGGGTCAGGGTGCCGACGGCGCCGGCGACCGTCCCGGCGGCGAGTCCTCGCTTCACCGGCGCCGACCCTACCGGGAGCCCCTACTCAGCGAGCGAGCGCCGGCGGACCGGGGCCCTTCCCGGTGGCTGTGGCGGCCGCGGCCGCGGTGTCGACGGGGGGATCGGCCGTGCGACCGGCTCGGCGCCGGTGAGCAGCAGCGGTTCACCGTGATGGGTGATCTCCAGCGGCTTGCCCGAGCGAAGCTCGTAGAAGGCCTGCTCTGGGGTTGCGGTGACGCGCAGGCACCGATCGCGGTAGCGCAGGCGGAACGTCAGGCGGCTGATCGCCGGGGGCAGACGAGGAGCGAACGCGACGGCGCCGTCGGTCGACCGGAAGCCGCCGAAGCCGGCGACGAGGGCCGACCACCCTCCCGCCAGCGCGGCCAGGTGCAGCCCGTTGCCGGTGTTGAAGTGGAGGTTCTGGATGTCGACCAGGCACGCTTCGCTCAGGTACTCGTAGGCCAGCTCCAGGTGCCCGGTCTCGGCCGCCATGACCGCCTGGGTCGCCGCTGACAGCGACGAGTCGCGCACGGTAATGGGCTCGTAATACTCGAAGTTCCGGAGCTTCTGCTCGTCGGTGAACGCGTCGGGCCGCAGGTGCATGGCGAGGACGAGGTCGGCCTGCTTGATCACCTGCTTGCGGTAGAGGTCGAAGTAGGGGAAGTGGAGGAACAGCGGGTACTGGTCGGGCCTGGTGCTCTCGAAGTCCCAGCGCCGGTGGTCGGTGAAGCCGGCGGCCTGGGGATGCACGCCGAGCTCCTCGTCGTAGGTGATCAGCATGGCGTCGGCCGCGCTCTGCCAGACCGCTGCCTCGGCCTCGTCGACGCCCAGTGCCAGCGCCAGCACCTCGTGCCGTTTCACCGCCGCGGCCGCCGCCCGCAGGTTCCGCTGGGCCATGAGGTTGGTGTAGACGTTGTCGTCGGAGAGGGCGCTGTACTCGTCGGGACCGGTGACGCCCGGAATCCGGAAGTCGCCGTGGCGGTCGTGGTGACCGAGCGAGCACCACAGCCGTGCGGTCTCCACGAGGATCTCGAGGCCGATGTCGCGCTCGAAGTCCTCGTCGCCGGTTGCGTCGACGTAGCGGATGACGGCGTCGGCGACGTCGGCGTTGACGTGGAAGGCGGCCGTCCCCGCGGGCCAGTACCCGGAGCACTCCTCGCCGGCGATCGTCCGCCAGGGGAAGGTGGCGCCGCCGAGGCCGAGGCTCTGGGCCCGTTCCCGGGCCACTGGCAGGGTGCTGTGCCGCCAGCGGAGGGCGTCGGCGGCCGCTCTCGGGAAGGTATAGGTCAGTACCGGCAGCACGAACATCTCCGTGTCCCAGAACGTGTGGCCGTCGTAGCCGGTGCCGGTCAGCCCCTTGGCGGGGATCGCCCGGCGCTCGGCCCGAGCTCCGGCCTGCAGAACCTGGAACAGGGCGTAGCGCACCGCCTGCTCCACCTCGGCGTCGCCGTCGACCTCGACGAGGGCGCCCTCCCAGAACTCTTCGAGGTAGGCCCGCTGTTCGGCGAGAAGGCCGTCCCACCCGGTGGCGCGGGCGGCGATGAGGGCGGCGGCGACCTGGTCGCGGAGGGCCTGCCGGGAGCGGAGGCTCGACCAGCCGTAGGCCAGCAGCTTGACGATCCGCAACCGCTCGCCGGGACGGAGGACGGTGGTCACCGTGAGCCGCCCGGTGTCGGGGCCCGCCTCGATGATGCCCTTGGTGCTGGGTGGGCCGTCGACGAGATGGTCCATCGCCGCCGCGAGCCGCAGGCCACTCGCCGCCGTGCGGTGGGTGAGGTACGCCGAGGTCTCGCCCCGCGTGCCGTGGTCCTCGGAGACGAGCGGTGACGTCAGGGCGGCGGCCACCCGCGGGTCGTCGGCCGGCGGCGGAAGGGGTTCGTTGGCGACCAGCTCGGACTGGACGACCGCTCGGGCCCGGTCGCCGATGGCCTCCACCTCGTAGCTGATGGCGGCGACCGCTCGCTGGGTGAATGACACCAGGCGGACCGAGCGCACACGGACTTCCTGGCCGGCGGGGGAGACCCAGTGCACGTCGCGGGTCAGCGTGCCCTCCCGCAGGTCGAGCACCCGCTCGTGTGCTTCGAGCCGCCCGTAGCGGACGTCGAAGGGCTCGTCGTCGACGAGGAGGCGCAGGAGCTTCCCGTTGGTGACGTTGATGACGGCCTGGCCCGACTCGGGGTAGCCGTATCCCCCTTCGGCGTAGGGCAGCGGGCGCTGCTCGTAGAGCCCGTTGAGGTAGGTGCCCGGCAGCCCGTAGGGCTCGCCCTCGTCGAGGTTGCCGCGCAGGCCGAGATGGCCGTTGGCCAACGCGAAGATCGACTCCGACTCGGCGAGCACCTCGAGGTCGAGCGAGGTCTCCCGGAGCAGCCAGTTCTCGATCGTGTAACCGGGGATGATGATCAACGGGGCTCCAGGAGCTCCTCGAGATCGGTGACGACGATGTCGGCGCCGCGTGCTCTCAGGGCGTCGGCGTGGCCGACGCGGTCGACACCGACGACGAAGCCGAAGTCGCCGGCCCGCCCCGCTTCGACCCCGGCCAGCGCGTCCTCGAACACCGCCGCCTGCGCCGGTTGGAAACCCAGGTCCTGGGCGGCGGCGAGGAAGGTGTCGGGCGCCGGCTTGCCCCGCAGCCCTCGCTCGACGGCCACGACACCGTCGACGCGGGCGTCGAAGAGGTCGAGGAGCCCGGCCGAGCGCAGCACGTCGACGGTGTTGGCGCTCGACGAGACGACGGCTCGGGCGAGCCCGGCGTCGCGGGCCGCGTGCAGGTAGCGCACGGACCCCTCGAACACTGTCACCCCGGAGCTGTGGATGAGGTGCAGCACCAGCTCGTTCTTCCGATTCCCGAGACCGCGCACCGTCTCCGCCTCGGGCGGGTCGTGGGGGTCGCCCTCGGGCAAGGTGATTCCCCTGGAGGCGAGGAAGGAGCGCACACCGTCGGCGCGCGGCTTGCCGTCGACGTAGAGGCCGTAGTCGGCGACGGGGTCGAAGGGCACGAAGGGCTGTCCGGTTGCCCCTGCCCGTCGGCGCAGGAAGGCGTCGAACATCTCCTTCCACGCGGCGGCGTGAACGGTCGCGGTCTGCGTGATTACGCCGTCGAGGTCGAAGAGACCGGCACGGATGGTGCCGGGGAGGCCGAGCACGG
>DASZJY010000257.1:0-2744 GCA_035947635.1 Acidimicrobiales bacterium
CACCCCGGTGAGAGCGACGAACCATGTGCCGTCCCGGTACGCCAGCGCCGCACTGCGCGCCGCCTCGATGGCCAGCGAGGTCTTGCCCGCCCCGCCCGGTCCGGTCAGGGTCAGCAGGCGGCTGTCCCGCAGCGCGCTCACCACCCGGTTCAGCTCGCTGTCGCGCCCGATGAAGGAGCTGAGGCGCACCGGCAGGTTGGTCGGAGGTCGCGACGCCCGTGCCGGGCCTCGGAGCGTCTCCTCTTGGCGGAGGATGGCTCCTTCGAGCTGGCGCAGCGCCTCCGACGGGTCGAGACCGAGCTCGTCACGGAGCAGGCGCCGGCCCTCCTGGTAGGAGGCGAGGGCGTCGGCGCTGCGGCCGCTGCGATGGAGGGCGAGCATCAGCTGGCCCCGGAGGCGCTCCCGCAGGGGATGAGCTGCCACGAGCGCCTCCAGCTCGCTGACGAGCGCCACGTCGCCACCCCCTCGCAGGCGGTCCTCGACGTGCTCCTCCACCGCCGCCAGATGCAGCTCCTCCAGCCGGGCGGCCTCTGCCCGGGCCCACTCCTGGTCCCGGAACTCAGCGAGCGGCGGGCCGCGGTGGAGCGCCAGGGCCTCGTCCAACCGCCGAGTGGAGACCAGTCGGGCGAAGCGGTGCGCGTCAACGTGATCGGGGTCCACCTCGAGGCGGTAGCCGCCGGGCTCGGTGCGGATCCGACCGCCGAGCTGCCGACGTAGCTTCGACACGCGCACCTGGAGAGCGTTCGCCGGGTTCGCGGGGAGCTCCTCGCCCCACAGGTCGTCGACAAGACGATCGACGGCGACGACCCGGCCCGCCGAGCAGGCCAGCGCCGCCAGCAACGACCGCTCGCTGTGGCCGGTGACGGGCACGCTACGCCCGTCGACGACGACCTCGAGCGTTCCGAAAAGGCGAACCTCCACCGCATCCTCCGCCGACAGCCAACCACACCCGTAGCCGTCGTCGATCTGCCCTCGTGGTTCGAGGTTGCCCGAAGACGGCCGGTCCCCGCTTCGCAAGTGACTGGACAGAGCTCCGAAAGCGCCCGTCCATACGGTGAGGCAGATGGAGACGTCGGCCGGACGTCGTCGGGTGACCGGTTCTCGGGAGGAGCGAGCATGAACAGGACGAGCCACGCCATCGACGGAAGTCGCCCGCACGGGGCGACGTCGGAGGCGCCTCCGGCCACGCCAGCGGTCACCGATCACGGCCGGCACGACGGTGAGCACGGCCGCTCCGACGCCGAGCACGGCGAAGCTGCCCACGCCGGTCATGCCGGCCCGGGCGCGACGGACCACGGTGGCCACGACCAACACAGCGGCCACGGCGGCCACGGCGATCACGTCGAGATGTTCCGCCGCCGCTTCTGGTGGAGCCTGCTGCTGAGCGTGCCCATCGTCGTCACCGCCCACATGATCCAGGACTGGTTCGGCTATCACCTGGACTTCCCCGGTGACGGGCTGGTCGGCCCCGTGCTGGGGACGATCGTCTTCCTCTATGGCGGCTGGCCGTTCCTCACCGGAGGTTTGGCCGAGGCCCGGTCCCGCCAGCCCGGGATGATGCTGCTGATCGCCATGGCGATCACCGTGGCGTTCGCCGCCTCGGCGGCCACCAGCCTCGATCTGTTCGACCTCGACTTCTGGTGGGAGCTGGCGGCGCTGATCACCATCATGCTGCTGGGCCACTGGCAGGAGATGAAGGCCATCGGGCAGGCGCGGGGGGCGCTGGCGGCGCTCGCCGAGCTCCTGCCCGACGAGGCCGAGCGGGTGGGGCCGGACGAAACCCTCGAGAAGGTGTCCCTCCACGAGCTGGCCGAGGGCGACATCCTGCTCGTCCGCTCGGGCGGCCGGGTGCCCGCCGACGGGGAGATCGTCGAGGGCCAGGCCGAGCTGGACGAGTCGATGGTCACGGGGGAGTCCCGTCCGGTGGCCAAGGGCCCGGGCGACGCCGTGGTAGCGGGCACGGTGGCAACCGACTCCTCCATCCGCGTCCGCGTCCGGGCGGTAGGGGAGGGGACCGCCCTGGCGGGCATCCAGCGTCTGGTGGCCGAGGCGCAGGCCAGCCGGTCGCGGGCCCCGGCCCTGGCGGACCGTTTCGCCGCCCTCCTGTTCTACGTGGCCGCGGCGGCCGGCGTGGCGACGTTCGCGGCGTGGTCGGCCCTCGGTGACTCCGACGATGCCGTCGTCCGCACGGTCACCGTGCTGGTGATCGCCTGCCCGCACGCGCTCGGCCTGGCCATCCCGCTCGTGATCAGCCTGTCGACCGCTCTCTCCGCCCGGGCCGGCATCCTGGTCAAGGACCGCCTCGCCCTCGAGCGCATGCGCACGGTCGACGCCGTGCTGTTCGACAAGACGGGCACCCTGACCAAGGGCGCCCACGTCGTCACCGGGGTGGTGGGCGCACGGCTGGAGGAAGACGAGGTGCTGGCCGCCGCGGGGGCCGTAGAGGCCGATTCCGAGCACCCACTGGCCCGGGCGATCGTGGCCGCCGCTCGGGACCGGGGCCCGACGGCACGCGCCTCGGACTTCCGCTCCATCACCGGGCGGGGAGTGGAGGCCACGATCGACGGGCAGCGCCACGCGGTGGGCGGCCCGGCGCTCCTGCGGGAGCGTGGCCTGCGGGTGCCGCCGGAGCTTGCCCGACCGGTGGGGGAGTGGGAGCGCAGAGGCGCGGCCGTGCTCTACCTCGTCAGGGGCGAGGCTGTCGTCGGCGCCCTCTCCCTGGAAGACGAGATCCGTCCAGAGGC
>DASZJY010000258.1:0-6762 GCA_035947635.1 Acidimicrobiales bacterium
CGCGACGTCGGCTGACGCCGACCGCGCCGCTCGCACCCGCCGGCACCTCTGCCGCACCACCGTCCCCCGTCGGATCCGCTGAGCCGTCGCCCAAGGGGAAGGAGGCGACGACGCTCGTCCCGCCGCCTGGCTCCGAGGCGATCTCCAGCTGGCCACCCAACGAGCGGGCCCGGTCCTCCATGTGGAGAAGCCCCCCTCGGGGGCCGACGTCGTCGGGAAGGAACCCCAGGCCGTCGTCGGTCACCTCGACGACAAGGCGGCCCCGGTCCACCTCGGCGGAGACGGCGATCTCCGACGCGCCGGAGTGCTTGAGGGCGTTGGTGATGGCCTCGCCCAGGAGGAAGTAGGCGCCGCTCTCCACCTCTGGCGCCAGTCTCGGGAACGGGTCGGGCGAGCACCTGAAATGAGCGGGGACCGGGAGCCGGCTCACGTAGCTGCGGAGGGCGGCGGTGAGGCCCCGGTCGAGGAGGATCGACGGGTAGAGGTCGTGGGTCACCTCTCGCATCTGCTCGATGGTGCGGTCGAGCTCCCGGCCCAGTTCCTCGTAGCTCGTCGCCTCCGGCTCGGACGCGGCGCCCTCCTGCAACAGGCCCAGGCGCATGCGCAGCACGACCAGCTGCTGCTGGATCCCGTCGTGCAGGTCGCGGGCGAGGCGATGGCGCTCGTCGTCCTGGGCGGCCACGATGCGGTGCGAGGTCTCCTGCAGGGCGGCGGCCTGGTGCCCCACCAGCTCCAGCTTGTGGCGCAGCTCGACCCGCATCTGCTCCAGTGCCGTTCCCAGGCGCCCGACCTCGTCGGTGCCCTGGAAGCCGAACGACGCCTCCATGTCGCCTCCGGCGATGTGGGTGGCGGTGGCGGCCAGCCGGGAGAGGGGACGGGTGACGGCCCGGAACAGGAGCCAACCGATGGCGACGACCAGGAGGGTCAGGAGCACGCTCGCCAACAGCCGGGTCTGGGCCAGGGACCGGTTGAGCCGACCGACGGTGTCGGGCAGGAGCACCCCGACGCTCGCTCGGGTGGCCTCGTTGGCCCGCCCGACGGGGGCGTAGGCCACCAACCGCTCGGCGCCCCCCACCCGCACCTCGGTGGGCGTGGACGGGAGGCGATCGTCGCCGGCGTCGGGCGGCCGCTGGGGCGCGCCGGAGAGGGTCGTCCCCGCCACCCGGTCGGCTGCCACGAGGATGACGTCGTCGGTGTTGCCGATCTGTCGCCGCAGCCGATAGGCGAACGCGTCGGAGAACTCGAACCCGCCCACGAGCAGGTACTCGCCGACGCGCATCGGGACCGCCTGCACGTACTGCCCCCTCGTCGTCCGGATGAGCCGGCTGGCGGCATCACCGCTGACCGGGGCGGCCGGGACCTCCGACGGTGCGGCGATGCCGTACCCGACACCAGCGGGAGGGGCGAGCTCGCGGCCCTCGGAGTCGACCAGGCGCAGCAGGTCGAGCTCGAGGTTGCCGGCGGCCCGCCCCAGCTCGGCGATGAGGTCGGGCCGTCGCGGGGGAGCGGTGAGCCCGAGCGAGGTCAGCAGTTGGCCAAGGTTTCGCAGGGTGACGACCAGCTCCCGCTCGCGCTCCTTGTACGCCTCCTCCAGCAGGCTGAGGTGGCTTATCGCCTGGTCGTCGGCCTGCTCGTCCAGCACCTCCCTCGTGAGCCGGGATGCGATCAGGCCGGTGACGACGGTCGACACCATGACCGCCACCACGAGGGCGCCCACCACCTTGAGGAGGACGGACGATCGGATCTTTGGCAGCAACGCCTGCCGAGACCGAGCGGGCGGCCGACCGCCGCCCGGCGCGCCGGAGTCGTCGTTCATCGGCTGCTAGCGAGGCACGGACGCTTCGGCGGCGCGCTGGGCCTCGCCCAGGGCCTCGGCGGCGTCCCGCCCTTCTCGGATGGCCTGGTCGATGGCCCGGGTGAAAGCCTGCGCCGCCTCCGGGAAGGCGGTGAGCGTCTCGGGCCGGGCCGTCTTCAGCTGCTCGAGGAACACCCTCAGCTCGGCGTCCTGGAAGAAGGGGTCGGCGAACAGGCGCTCGCGCACGGGCAGACGACCCTCCTCCTTGGCGAACCGGATGGCGTAGCGGTCGGAGATCAGGTGGACCATGAACTGGAAGGCGAGCTCGCGGTTCTCCGACCCCTTCGCCACCAGCAGGCTGCTCCCTCCCATTGCCGATCCCTCGGTCGTGCCCGTCGTACCCCTCGGCATCGGCGCCGCCTTGTAGATGGCGCCCTGGGGGGCGCCGCGCAGCTTGGCCAGGTCCCACGAGCCGCTGGCGTGGACGGCGGTGGCGCCCGACTGGAAGAGGGCGAAGGCGTCGCTGGCATGCGAGTCGGCGGCGCGGGGAGGGAAGGCGAGGCCCTCCCGGACGAGGTCGCCAAGGAAGCCGATCGCCTCGACGACGGGCCTGGAGTCCAGACCGAACGTGGGCCGCCCGTCGGCATCCACCTCGACCAGCCTGCCGCCGTTGGCCACGACCCATCCCATGGTCCACCAGGAGCTGGTGGGCAGGGCGATGCCGCGCCGGGACCCATCGACCGAGGTGACCGCTCGGGCCAGGTCATGGAAGCCCTGGAACGTCATCGGCTGGGGCGGGCGCTCCAGCCCCGACGCCCGCAGCGTCTCGGTGTCGAGGATGAGGACGAGCGCGTTGGTGTCGAGCGGCACGCCGTAGCGCTTCCCGGCCCAGGTCACGTCCTCGAGGGCCCCGGGAAAGAACTCGGTCGGGTCGAGCTCGGTCGCCCAGAGGTCGTCGAGAGGCTCGGCGAGTCCCTGGCTGGCGGCCGAGAAGGCGTGCGACTGCACGACGTCGGGCCCCGACCCGGTGCTGAGCCCGGCCCGGATGGTGTTGGGCATCTCCCGGATGGGCGCCTTGTCCACGGCGATGCGGACGTTGTCGTGCTCGCGCTCGAAGTCGCGCACGGCGTCGATGAAGGTGGGCGTGACCCAGTCGTCCGTCATCAGGACGCGCAGCGTGGTGGGGTGCTCGCTGTCACCCGTGCCGCACGCCGACGCCACGAGGGCCAGGACGGCGAGCACGCCGCCCACCACCCGCCCGCCCCGGGCGCCCGCCCGCCCTGGAGTCGAGGTCATCGCCGCCGGCCCCCTTGCTCGCTCAGCGGTCAGTCAAGCACCAGCGGTGCAGGCTGGCAACGCAATGACCTAGTTGGTGATCGCCTGGATGCGGCGGGTCATCTCGCCGGCGCCGGGAGTGATCGGCGCGCTCTGGTCCTGCATGGCGACGATGAGCTTGGTGAGGTCCCCCTGGACGCGGATCTTGCCGGCCATGAACGCCTGCATGGCCGCCTCGCGCGTACCGTCCACGAAGATCGCCTTGGCCGTCTCGTAGTCGAGCGTCATGCTGACGTCGGGCTCCTCCAGGTGGCCCAGCCCCATCTCCAGCTCGCCGGAGCTGGTGTCGATGTGTGCCTCTATGTCACTCGTGCCGAAGGGCACGTCGGTGATCACCTGGTTGATGCGCACGGGGTTCGTGACGCGCTGGCTCTCGTCGTGGAACTCCTCGCGGATGCGGCGGGCCTCGACGATCCACTCGTCGGACAGGAAGGGGTAGGAGGGCACCCGCGGGAGGGTAGTGGCTCGCCAACCGGTCGGGTTCCGGCTCACCAGGCCGTAGACTGGGGACATGGAAACGAGTGGATCGCAGGCCACGAGGGCTCCATCGGGCGAGGTCAAGCTGGGCGAGATGTGCGACGTGTGCGCCCAGGTCGTGCCTCCCGACGAGGCGGTCAGGGAAGAGCTCAGCGTGGCGGGCGCCATGTGCCCCGCCCCGATGGTCTTCCACAAGGGGTGCTACGAGCAGGCGTTGCAGCTGTGGCAGCCCGACCCCGACTCGTACTGCACGGTCGACCCCCTGTTCCCGGAGACGGCCCAGTGGACGAACCCGGAGGGCCAGCAGGCCTGAGGCCAGGCCGCAACCGTTCCCGAACCGTCTGACGAGATGGACGAGCCCGGCGTCCGCTCCCGCGCCGACGCCGTCGTCGGCTGGCGCTACTGGCAGGTGACCCCTTCGGGCCGGCTCCGGTCGGTGACCCAGCGACGCATCGAGTGGCCTCCGGGCAAGGTGATGCGGGCGACGTGCGTCGTCGCCGGCCACCGGGCACCGGACGAGCGCTGCGACTGCGGCGTCCACGGCTCGCCCGACCTGGAGACGCTCCGGCAGCACGGCCTGTGCCTGGCCCAGGAGCCGCTGGTGGTCGGTCGGGTCGCCCTGTGGGGAAAGGTCGTCCGGGACCACGAGGGATGGCGGGGCGAGTACGGCGAGCCCGTGCACCTGTCGCTCGTGCGTGAGCTGGTGCTCGGCGAGGAGCTCGACGGCGTGTCGGCCGCCCTGGGTGCCTACGGCGTACCCGTCGACACCATGCCCCTGGGCGACGCGGTGGCGGGCGTCACGGCCGCCGCCCTGGCGTACCAGGCGATGGCCGAACGGGCCAGCCGCACACCGGCCGAGTGAGCGCGACCTCGCAGGATCCGGCTCCCCGCGAGGTGCTCCCCGGAGCAGAGCCGTTCTCCGCGCCCGGCGGCCCGGCCGGGGCCCTGCTGCTCCACGGCTTCACCGGCAGCCCGCACTCCGTGCGGGGCGTTGCCGCCGCCCTCGCCGGCGCAGGTCTGGCGGTGGAGGCGCCCCTGCTGCCGGGCCACGGCACCCGCATGGAAGACCTGTTGAGGACCGGGTGGGACGACTGGTTCGCGGCCGTCGAGCGCAGCTGGCACGGCCTCCGCTCCCGTTGCGAGCGGGTCGCCGTCTTCGGGCTCTCCATGGGTGGCTCTCTGGCGTTGGCGCTGGCCGCTGCTCATCCCGAGGTGGCGGGGCTGGCGTTGGTGAACCCCTTCGTCGACCCGCCGGCCGACTCGTTCCGGGACCTCCTACGAGGCCTGCTCGACTCGGGGAGCGACGTGATCCCCGGCATCGCCGGCGACATCGCCGACCCCGACGCCGTCGAGGTGGCGTACCCGGGCACGCCCATCGCCCCGCTGCTCTCGCTGTCGGAGGCGCTGGCGCGGCTCGTGTCCCGGCTGGGTGACATCACGTGCCCGCTGTTGGTCATGACCAGTCGCCGCGACAACGTCGTGCCGCCGGTGTCGAGCGACGTCCTGGCCGAGCGTGTGGCCGGCCCGGTCGAGCGCGTGCCCCTCGAGAACAGCCTTCACGTGGCGACCCTCGACCACGACCGCGAGGAGATCGAACGCCGGACGGTGGCCTTCGCCTTGAAGGTGACCGCCGTTCCGCCCGTCGGCTGAGGACTAGGCGCCCATCCGGTCGGCCATCCTGGTGGCGAGGGCCTCGCGCTCGGCGTTGGAGAAGCGGGTGCCGACGCCGTTGGTGACGAGGAAGGCGACCGCCCGCTCACGGCGGATTGCGGTCACGTCCGACGTCACCTGCACCGTCTCGCCCGCCGCGCTCAGGGTGGCCGCCACCCGCACGCCGACGGCCTCGTCGCCGGCCGTCGCCACCGGCAGGGCCGAGACGGCGACGTTCCTCAGGGTCACCCCGGGGTCGAGCGACGCCGCCAGTTCCCGACGGAAAGCGCTCTGCAAGCAGTCGAGAACTGTCTGGTTCCGGAGCTGGGTCATCGCCGCCTGGGCCTGCTCCTGCGTCTCGGCGATCGTGGCCGACGAGCCGACCGACAGCTCGTCGCCCTTGTCGAAGTCCTTGCCGTCGACCGTGCGGGGGTTCTCGGGCTCCTCAGCGGTCAGCACCGGGTCGTTCTGCACGCAGGCGGCGAACGCCCTGTCGACCTCGTCGTCGTCCTCGTCGGCCGAGGTGTCCTCGGTGTAGCCGGGGAGATCGGCGGCGGTCAGGACGATGCGTCCCGCCCGTTGCTTGTCCTGCTCGGCCGTGGGCTGGGTGGTCGGCGGGATCGTCGTCGAGTCGGACGACTCCGAATCGTCGTCGCCGCCGCAACCGGCCAGCAGCACGAGCGTCGTGAGTAGTACGAGGATCTTGCGCATCGGGAAGGTCTAGCACTGGGTGGCCACGCCTGGCCCGTGCCCGGGAGGGCCACCTGAGGCGAACTGATCGGCCAAGTGGCTCTCCTGTAGCCGCGTTGTCGATCAGTTCGAGTGAATGGCTCCGGCGCAAGCCCGACCGGCGCCCGTGGTGCCGCGTCGTACCATGCTTTCGTGGCCCGGAGGATCTCTCGAGACGACGTCGCCCACGTGGCCGGGTTGGCCCGCCTGCGGTTGAGCGACGAGGAGCTCGACCGCTTCACCGAGCAGCTGGGGGCGGTGCTCGACCACGCCGCCGATGTCGCCGCCCTCGACACCTCCGGTGTCCCGCCCACCGCCCACCCGCTCCCTCTCGCCAACGTGCTGCGGCCCGACACGGTCGTGCCCGGCCTCGGCCGCGACGAGGTGCTGGCCCAGGCACCCGCCGCCGAGGACGGGCGCTTCCGGGTCCCCCGCGTCCTCGGGGACGCCCCCTGATGCCGACGGCGGTCGAGATCGCCGACGCCGTCAGGACGGGCCGGGCCCGGGCGCGCGACGTGCTCGAGGAGCACCTCGAGCGCATCGCGGAGGCGGACGCCGACCTGCACGCCTTCAACCTGGTAACGGCCGACCTGGCCCGCGACGCCGCCGACCGAGTCGACCGGGCCGTCGCCGACGGGCGCGACCCCGGCCCGCTTGCGGGCGTCCCCGTTGCCCTGAAGGACAACCTCTGCACCCGGGGCGTCCCCACCACGTGCTCGTCGCGGATCCTCGAGCACTGGGTCCCCCCCTACGACGCGACCGTCGTGAGCCGGCTG
>DASZJY010000259.1:0-2017 GCA_035947635.1 Acidimicrobiales bacterium
GAAGCGGAGCGGAGGAGCGCAGCTCCCGAAGCCGTTCATGGGTGCACCATTTGTGATGGTGCACCCATGAGCGACGAGGACGTTGTTGCCGAGCCCAAGCGGTGGGGACGCGTCGTCCTCAAGCTCTCGGGCGAGGCCTTCGCCGACGCCACCATCGGCTACGGCATCGACGGGCGGGTGGTCGGGCGCATCGCCGCCGAGGTGTCGGAGGTCCGCCGCGACCTCGGCACCGAGATCGCCATCGTGGTCGGCGGCGGCAACATCTGGCGCGGCATGGCGGGGGCCGGCGCGGGCATGGACCGGGCTCAGGCCGACACCATGGGCATGCTGGCAACCGTCATCAACGGCCTCGCCCTCCAGGACGCCCTCGAGAAGCTGGGCGAGCCCACGCGTGTGATGACCGCCATCCACATGGCCCAGGTGGCCGAGCCCTACATCCGCCGACGGGCCCAGGGCCACCTCGACAGCGGCCGGATCGTGATCATGGCCGGCGGCACCGGGAACCCCTACTTCACCACCGACACCACTGCTGCCCTGCGAGCAGCCGAGATCGGCGCCGAGGCCATCCTCAAGGGCACCCACTCGGGAGTCGACGGCGTCTACAGCGACGACCCGCGGGTGAACCCCGAGGCCACCAAGTTCACCGAGGTGCACTACATCGATGTGCTGAACCGTGGCCTCAAGGTCATGGACTCCACCGCCATCACCTTCTGCATGGACAACAAGCTGCCCATCGTCGTCTTCGACCTCATGACGCCCGGGAACATCCGGCGCGCCCTCGAAGGAGAGGCGATAGGTACGCTGGTCACGTGACGGACAGGCGATGATCGACGACACGCTGCTCGAGGCGGTCGACAAGATGGGCAAGGCGGTGACGCACACCCAGTCCGAGTTCGCCGCCATCCGCACCGGCCGAGCCACCCCGGCCCTGGTCGAGCGCCTCAAGGTCGAGTACTACGGCACCGAGGTGACCCTTCAGCAGCTGGCCGGGTTCTCCGTCCCCGAGGCCCGCCTCCTCGTGATCCAGCCCTACGACAAGAGCGCGATCAAGGCCATCGAGCGGGCCATCCAGCACTCCGACCTCGGCATCACGCCCTCGAACGACGGCCAGGTCATCCGTCTCGTCTTTCCCGAGCTCACGTCGGAGCGCCGTAAGGAGCTCGTGAAGGTGGTGCGCCACAAGGCGGAGGACGGCCGGGTCGCGATCAGGAACGTCCGCCGCAGCGCGCGCCACCAGCTCGAGGCGCTCGAGCGCGAAAGTGAGATCTCCACTGACGAGCTCGACCGGGCCGAGAAGGAGCTGGAGAAGCTCACCCACGACCAGGTCGCCGAGATCGACCGCATGCTGGCCCGCAAGGAGCACGAGCTGCTGGAAGTCTGAGGAGCACGCGGACGGGCGGGGCCCGCCCGCACGGAGACCCGAGAGGAGGGCATGCGCGTGGACGACCGCCACACCGACGATCCGACCGACCGGATCGACCTCCCCGATGCTTCCGCCGATCCCGACATGGCGTCCGACGAGCGGTGGGGAGCGGCCGGCGCCCGCCGCGCTCCCCGCCAACCCGCCGAAGGCGTCCGCATCATCGGCGCCGAGGAGGCCGCCGCCGCCATCGAGGCGGGCCAGGTCGCAGGCCGGTATCCCGACGACGCCCCCCGCTTCGGCGACGTGCCCGAGCCGCCTCCCGAGCCGCGACCCTCGCTCCGCTTCCCGGGCGCCGACCCTGCCGCCGTGGCCAAGCCCTCCCCCGTGCCGCCGCCCCCGTCTTCCCCGCCTCCTTCGGCACCGCTCCCGCAGTCGAGGGAGTCGGCCGGCTTCTGGGGCTCCGAACCCGACCGGGGCTCCGACGAGCCGGCGGCGTCCCCCCGTCGGGCCATTCCCGACGGCTACGCTGCTCTTGCCATGGAGCGCGAGGGCTCTGACGAGCCAGGCCTTGGGGCGGACCTCCGCGGTTTCTGGGACTAACCCGGCGGCGGCTCCCGGCACCGGGACGACTCCGGGATCGCCGACGACGACGTC
>DASZJY010000260.1:0-5689 GCA_035947635.1 Acidimicrobiales bacterium
GCCAGCTCCCCGCGCGCCTCGGCCGCCCGCCCGGGCGCCGGTGAAGCCTGAGCGGCGACGCGCGCCGCCAGCTCGGCGCGGGCAGCGGCCAGCGCCGACTCGTTCGCCTCGAGATGCTCGAAGTCGGGGACGAGGGCGGCCAGGGCGTCGTCGACCTCGCCCAGCTCGACGGTCACCGACCTGACGTCGGCCTCCAGCGACGCCACCAGGCCGGCCTCCACCTCGGCGGCGCGGTCGCGTTACACCGAGCGCCGGCGTTCGGCCAGGACGGCGGCCAGGCCCCTCCCCCGCTCGCGGAGCGACTCGAGGCGGCCGACGATCTCGTCGAGGCGGAGCCGGCCCACGGTCGACAGCCAGCGCTCGGCCGAGGCGATGGAGGCATCCAACGCACGCAGCTCGTCCCGCACCCGGGCCTCGTCGGCGCCGAGCGCTCTCTGGGCCCCGTGCGCCACCTCGACGGCGGCGCGCAGGCCGGCGACCTGTCGGCCGGCCAGGTGCAGCCGCAGCAGCCGGAGCTCCGACGCCAGCGCGTCGTGGCGGCGGGTCGCCTCGGCCTGACGCTCCAGAGGGCGGAGTTGGCGGCGGACCTCGCGCAGGAGGTCGGCGAGGCGCAGGAGGTTGGCCTCGGTCGACTCCAGTCGTCGCTCGGACTTCTCCTTGCGCCGGCGGAACTTGAGGATGCCGGCAGCCTCCTCGACGATCAGCCGCCGGTCCTCGGGCCGGGCGTCGAGGACGGCGTCGAGGTGACCCTGGGAGACGATGAGGTGCTGCTGGCGCCCGACGCCCGAGTCGGAGAGGAGCTCCTGCACGTCGAGGAGCCGGCAGGGCACGCCGTTGATGGCGTACTCGCTCTCCCCCGACGACCGGAACAGGGTGCGGGTGATGGTGACGTCGGTGAACTCGATCGGCAGGAGGCCCGACGAGTTGTCGATGCTGAGAGACACCTCCGCCCGCCCGAGCGGCGACCGCCCGCCGCCGCCGGCGAAGATCACGTCGTCCATCCGCCCCGACCGCACGGTGCGGGGCCCCTGGGCACCGAGCACCCAGGCGACCGCGTCGACGAGGTTGGACTTCCCGCTGCCGTTGGGGCCGACGACGACCGTCACGCCGGGCTCGAACTCGAGCGTGGTCGGCTCGGCGAACGACTTGAACCCCTTGAGCGTCAAGGAGCGGAGAAACACGGAGCGAGGCTACCGATGCGCCGTCAACAGCCGGTGGATACGAGATGGTGTTCGGCGGTGGCCGCCGGAAGCGGCGAAGCCGCCCCGTCCGGCTACCGCACAAAAGAGGGGTCAGCGCGGAAGGAGGCCGGCTCCGCCGGCCGACCGGAGCACGATACAACTCGCCGCCGGGAGACGAAAGGAAACCGCCTGCGCCCTGTTGCTCTAGCGACTCCGCCCTTTCAGAACTGCGCAGGCGGTTTCCTTCCAGTCGCGGAGCAACCTCCGGTTGCGAAGGCGACTACACCTGGCACTGGGGGCAGAGGAACGACGAGCGGCCGTTCACCTTGACCTTGATGATCGTGCTGCGGCAGCGGCGGCACGCCTCCCCCTCGCGGTCGTAGACCTTGTGGAGGGTCTGGTACTCGCCCGCCTCGCCGAAGACGTCGCGGTACTGCTCGTCGGAGAGGGACGAGCCCCGGTGCTTGATGGCGTCTTGCAGGGTCTCGACCATGGCCCGGTAGAGACGGCGGACCTCCTGCGACGACAGGCTGTCGGAGAGGCGGTCGTAGCGCAGGCCGGCGGCGAAGAGGATCTCGTCGCTGTAGATGTTCCCGATGCCGGCCACGAAGCGCTGGTCCATGAGCAGCACCTTGAGCTTGGTCTTCCGTGCCGCCAGGAGCTCGCCGAAACGGGTCCACGACATCATGGTTTCCACCGGGTCGAAGCCCAGATGGCCCAGCTCGGGCACCTGGTTCTCGAGCTCGTCGGGCGTGGTCACGAACAGCTCGCCGAACGTCCGGGGATCGACGAACCGCAGCTGGCCGCCCTGGGTGAACGTCAGGACCACGTGGGTGTGCTTGGCCAGGGGCTCCTTCGGCCCCTTCGAGCGCAGGAGCTGGCCGCTCATGCCCAGGTGGGCTACGAGGATGTCGCCGCTGTCGAGGGGCAGGAGCAGGTACTTCCCCCGGCGCTGGACGCCGGTGACCTTGCGTCCCTCCAGCTTCGTGATGAAGTGCTTCTTGTTGGGATGGCGCCGGATCGAGCGCATCCCGGTGACCTCCACCTGGCGGATGCGCTTGCCCACGACCTCGCGGTCGAGGTCCCGGCGGATGGTCTCGACTTCGGGGAGCTCAGGCACCGGGGTCGGGGGTGGGGGGCCCGCCTTCCACCTCCTCGGGCAACGACGCCGTCCGGGCCGAAAGGGTCTCCCACGCGACCCGGGCGGCGGCTTGCTCCGCCTGCTTCTTCGATCGCCCCTCACCCGCGCCCAGCGCCTGGCCCGCCAGGAAGACGACCGCCGAGAAGCGCTTGGCGTGGTCGGGCCCCTCGCCCTCGACGTCGTAGCGCGGCAGCTGGTCGAACCTCCGGGCCGCGAGCTCCTGGAGGCGGGTCTTGTAGTCGTGGCCTCCCGGGCCGGCGGCGGCCTCGGCGATCCGGGGCCCGAGGAGGCGCATCACCAGCTCCGCCGCCGCGGCCCAACCGCCGTCGAGGTAGACGGCGCCGATGACGGCCTCCATGGCGTCGGCGAGGATCGACGGCTTCTCCCGGCCGCCCGACGCGTCCTCGCCCTTGCCGAGGAGCAGGCTGCGTCCGAGGCCGAGCGTCTCGGCCACCTCGGCCAAGGCCCCGGCGTTGACCACCGCCGCCCGGACCTGGGCCAGGTGCCCCTCGGGCAGCCCCGGGTAGGTCCGGAAGACATGGTCGGTGACGACCAGGCCGAGGACGGCGTCGCCGAGGAACTCGAGGCGCTCGTTCGACTCGGTCCCCGGCGTCTCGGCGCACCACGACCGGTGCGCCATGGCCCGTCCGAGCAGGTCGGGCTCGTCGAAGCGACGCCCCAGCCGCTCATACAGCGCGTCCGCCTCGGGGTCGAGGATCAGGACGAAGCTGCCTCGCCGACGCGGGCGACGACGTAGTCCACCGCGTCCCGGACCGTCTTGAGGTCTTCCAGGTCCTCGTCCTCGATCCGAAACCCCGCCTGGCGCTCGCCCAGCTCCTCCTCCAGCGCCTCAACGAGCTCTATGAGGGCGAGCGAGTCGGCGTCGAGGTCGTCGCTGAACGACGCTCCCTCGCTGATGGCCGAAGGGTCGATCTCGAGGATGTCGGCCAGGCGGTCGCGGATCAGATCGAGAACCTGCTGCCGACTCATCGGGCTTCGCTCGACGTCGGTCTCGGGAGGCACGAGCACAACTCCTTGCTGCGGAAGGGGGGAATGACGGCGGGAGTCTACTGACGCCGGCCGGTGGCACGCGCCGGTGAGGGTCAGTCGCGGACGGCAGCGGCGAGATGCCCGACGAGGTCGGCCCTCGCCATCTCCGCCCCCACGCGCACGGCGTTGCGGATGGCCCTCGAAGACGACGATCCGTGGCTGATGATGCACACCCCGTCGACGCCGAGCAGCATCGCCCCTCCGTAGGTCTCCGGGTCGAGCTGGTCGTTGAGCGGCGCCAGCACCGGCAGGAGCACCTCGGTCGCCTGGCGGGCCTCCTCGGTGGAGGTCATGGCCGTGAGGAAGGTGTCGATCAGGAACCGCACACCGCCCTCCAGCGTCTTGAGCACCACATTGCCCGTGAACCCGTCGGTCACGACGACGTCGACGCCCTCGGTCATGACGTCGCGGCCCTCCACGTTGCCGATGAACTTCCCGGCGCTCAGGCAGCCCGGCTCCGAAAGGAGAGCGTGGGTCTCCTTCACGAGGCTCGTCCCCTTGCCCGGCTCCTCCCCGATGGACAGGAGGGCGATCCGGGGGTCGGCCGCGCCGAAGCGCTCGGCGAAGAAGACCGCCCCCATCTGGGCGAACTGCACGAGCCACGCCGGGGTGCACTCGGCGTTGGCACCGGCGTCGAGCAGCACGGTGGGCGTCGATCCGGGTACTGGAAGCACCGTCGCGATGGCCGGGCGTTGGACGCCCCGGATCCGGCCGATGCGCAACAGCGCGCTGGCCATGGTCGCTCCGGTGTTGCCCGCGCTCACCATCGCCGACGCCCGCCCGTCCCGCACCGCCTCGGCACAGCGGATGAGGGAGCTGTCCTTCTTCCGCCGGACGGCCACGCCCGGGTCGTCGTCCATGTCGACGACCTCGCTGGCCGGGAGCACCTCCAGGCCGTAGGTGTCCCCCAGCGCCTCGGGGCGACCCACCAGGACGACGTCTATCCCGTCCTCGTCGCGGGCGAGGCGCGCCCCCTCGACGACCTCAGCGGGGGCCCGGTCGCCCCCCATGGCGTCCACCGCGATGGGGAGGATGCCGCTCAACGTCAGAGGAGAGGCGCTACTCGACGTCGATGGCCTGGCGACCGCCGTACCAACCGCAGTTCGGGCAGACCACGTGGGGCAGCTTGGCTCGGTGGCACTGGGGGCACTCGCTGCGCGGCGGCGGACCGAGGCGCCACGCGGACGCGCGCCGGCTGCGGCTCTTCGCCTTCGACGTCTTCTTCTTGGGTACGGCCACGGAGCTCCTTCCTCGCGACCGACCCTAGCTGACTGCTGATCTACTCAGATCGGGCCTGCGGCCCGAAGCGCTGACCAGCAGCTACGCAGTCATTCTCGCTGGTAGCGCGATAGAACAGCAGTCACCTAGTCGGCCTGCCCCAGCTCCCCTCGCAGGACGTCGAGGGCCTCCCACCGGGGGTCGGCCAGCTCGGCGACGCACGCGCAGTCGCCCCGGTTGAGGTCGGCGCCGCACGTGGGACACAGGCCCCGGCAGTCATCGGCGCAGAGAGGCGCCAGAGGGAGATCGAGCAGCAGCACCTCCCGGGCCAGGGGGGCCAGGTCGAGGTGGTCGTTGCGCAGGGGGTAGCTCTCGCCCTCTCGGGCCTGGTGCTCGAACAGCTCCCTGAAGTCGATTCGGAGCTCCCCTCCGACGGGCCCGAGGCACCGCCGGCAGTCGCCGACCCACCTGGCGTGGGTGTCCCCGCTGGCCAGGACGCCGTCGGTGACCCACTCGAGGAGGACGTCGACGGCAACCTCCCCGTCAGCCGGCACCGAGGCGCCGCCCACCCGCAGACCACCCATGGTGCCGACGACCCTCTCGCGCCGGTGGGCGCCCGGGCGGTTGACCAGATCGGCGACGTTGATCACGAACGGGCCCACGGCCGGCCCCCTGTACTAGCCCTGGTCCTGGTCGAAGAAGACCTCTCCGCTGCTGTCCAGGTCGGCGTCGGCGATGCCGGCGTCGGCCGGGGCCGGACTGGAGAGGGGCGCGACCTGGAGCTTCTCCCGTCCCGCCTGCACCGTCTTCATCGTGCGCTCGAGCACGATCTCGAAGGCGGCCAGCTTCTGGTCGCAGTAGTCCTCCGCCTCGTGACGAAGCCGGCGGGCCTCCTCCTGGGACTCCTCCATGATCCGGCGGGACAGCCGCTGGGCCTCGCGCACCAGCTCGGTGCGCTGCACGATGCGCTCGGCCCGCTCCCGGGCGGCGGCGAGGATCTCGTCGGCCTCCCGCTGGACCTTGGCGAGGTACTCGTCACGCTCCTTGAGGAGCCAGCGGGCCTGCCGCAGCTCGGCCGGCAGCCGCTCGAGAGCCTCCT
>DASZJY010000261.1:0-2516 GCA_035947635.1 Acidimicrobiales bacterium
GTGCGGCAGGCACCAACTCCTCGGGGAGCGGCACCGTGGTCGTCTCCTCGGCGAGGGGCAGGGTCGGCGGAGCCGTCGCCGCCGGTGCGACGCTCGTCGATACGGTGCCGACAGGACGCCCCGCATCTCCGTCCCGCGTCAGGAGCACGACGGCGAAGGCGACGGCGATGAGCAGAGCCACACCCAACCCGGGCAACAGCTCGCGCCGGCGAGCCGCCCACCACTCCTGCAGCAGGACGACGCTCTCGTCGAACGAGGCGCGCCGAGACCCGGGGCGGGTCTCGGGCGGGCGTGCCGCCCGGCCGAAGTTGTCGTCGGCGAGCCGGCGGAGGTCCCCCATGGCGGTGTTGAGGGGCCCGCCCAGCCCCACGTCCTGCAGCCCGGGCAGCGAGGAGGGGGCGGCGGCCTCATCACCCCGGTCGAGCGAGATCACCGGCGGGATCGTGGGGCCGCGGTCGCCTGCGGGCAGGAACAGATCGGGGGGTCGGGGGTCGTCGAGCTCGAAGGGTCGAGCGTCGGCCGAGGCAGGATCCTCGACAGCAGCCGTCGCCGGCGTCACATCGGCTACGGGGGCGGCCCAGAGCTCGTCGCGCTCGGGGTTGTGCGCCATCCACGGCCCGGGCGCCGAGGCGGGCTCGGGCTCGCTGGGCGCCGAGGCGGGCTCGGGCTCGTCGGCGGGTGCCCAGGCGCTCGACGGGTGCTCGTCGTGCGTCGACGACCAGAAGTCGTCCGCCGACGGCGGTGGGTCG
Source organism: Acidimicrobiales bacterium (assembly GCA_035947635.1). Lineage (GTDB taxonomy): Bacteria > Actinomycetota > Acidimicrobiia > Acidimicrobiales > AC-14 > DASZJY01. Next base: position 750 of record DASZJY010000261.1, read on the forward strand.
TCGAGGGGTTCCGGTCGGGCCCACTCGCCCGTGGACGCCGGCGCGTCGCTCGGCGCCCAGAGATCGTTGGCGGGAGGCGGCTCGGGGGTGGGCGGTGCCGCCGGCGATGCCGTGCGCGGCGGCGGCAGCGGGACGGCTGTGGCGGTCGCCGCCGCGCCGCCGTCCTCTCCCCGTAGTCCGAGGAGGGCGGCAAAGGCGTCCCTCAGGCCCTCGTCGTCGGCCCGGGGCCGGGCCGCGACGTCAGTCCGCTCGCCTCCGGAGGCAGGAGGCACGCCGTCAGCCATGACCGTCTTCCTTTCCTGGCCGCCCCGTCGTGTTGCAGTCTGCCAGGCGGCAGGGGCTGATGGGCGCTATCTCTTGGCCTTCCCCCGTGTTCCGTAGCGGCGCTCGAAGCGCTCGACCCGACCGCCGGTATCCACCAGCTTCTGCTTGCCGGTGAAGAACGGGTGGCACTCGTTGCAGAGCTCGGCCCGGAGGTCGGCCTTCGTCGAGCGGGTCGTGAAGGTGTTCCCGCAGGAGCAGCGCACGGTCGTCGTCTCGTAGCGGGGGTGGATGTCGGCTTTCATCTCGTCTCCTCGTGGGGCCGGCGTGACGTCGTGGCTCAACCGGTGGGCATCGGCGCCTTGGCGATCTCGGCCAGGAACTCGTCGTTGCTCTTGGTCGACTTGATCTTGTCCATCAACAGCTCGAGGCCTGCTCCCCCTTCCAGGGCGTTGAGCACCCGGCGGAGCTTCCAAACCTGCTGGAGCTGGTTGCGCTCGAAGAGGAGCTCCTCGTGACGGGTTGAGCTGGCGTTCACGTCGAGGGCGGGGTAGATGCGACGCTCGGCCAGCTTGCGGTCGAGGCGGAGCTCCATGTTCCCCGTGCCCTTGAACTCCTCGAAGATGACCTCGTCCATCCGGGAGCCGGTTTCCACCAGGGCGGTGGCCAGGATGGTGATGGACCCGCCCTCCTCGATGTTGCGAGCCGACCCGAAGAACTTCTTGGGCGGGTAGAGGGCGCCGACGTCGATACCACCCGACATGATGCGGCCGGTGGCGGGGGCGGCCAGGTTGTACGCCCGCGACAGCCGGGTGATGCCGTCGAGGACGATGCAGACGTCGGTGCCCACCTCGACCAGCCGCTTGGCCCGCTCGAGGGTGAGCTCGGCCACCTGGGTGTGCTCGTCGGACGGGCGGTCGAAGGTCGAGGCGATGACCTCGCCCTTCACCGACCGGCGCATGTCGGTGACCTCCTCGGGCCGCTCGTCGACGAGCAGCACCATGAGGTGCACCTCCGGGTTGTTGCCCTCGATCGAGTGGGCGATCTGCTTGAGCACCGTGGTCTTGCCCGCCTTGGGCGGCGAGACGATGAGGCCCCGCTGGCCCTTTCCAATGGGCGAGATGAGGTCGACGATGCGGGCGACCATGTTGTTGCTGTCGCCGGGAATCTCGAGGCGCAGGCGCTGGTCGGGGAACAGCGGCGTGAGGTCCTCGAACTTCGGCCGCTGGCGGGCCTCGTCGGGGGTCATGCCGCTGACCGTGTCGATGCGCAGGAGGGCGGGCCAGTTCTCGCTCGAGCCCGCCGGGCGGCTGGCGCCCTTGATGTAGTCGCCCTTCCGCAGCCCGAAGCGGCGCACCTGGCTCACCGAGACGTAGACGTCCTTGGGGCTGGCCAGATAGCCGGTGGTGCGGAGGAACCCGTACCCCTTCTCGTGGAGGTCGAGCAGACCCTCGACGGGGATCGGCTCGCCCGAGTACTGCACGTCGTCGCGGTCCTGCTGGGGCG
>DASZJY010000262.1:0-2030 GCA_035947635.1 Acidimicrobiales bacterium
CCACCGGGATGCGCCGCCGCACGGCGGCCAGGGCGCACGGCACGCTGGCGTAGCCGCCGAGGGCGAGCACCACCGCCGGGCGCAGCCGGGACACGATGCCGACGGCCCGGGCCACCGCGCGTGTCAGGTTGAAGGTGGCGGCCACGCTGGAGGGCGACAGCCGGCGCTCGATGCCCCGCCCGGGGAGAAGGGTGATCCCGAAGCCGGCCTCGGGCACCAGCCGGCCCTCGATGCCCGTCTGGCTACCCACCCAGTGGATGGTGTCGGGCGGGTGCCCGGCGTCGACGAGGGCCCGGGCCACCGCCAGCCCCGGCAGCACGTGCCCTGCCGTCCCCCCTCCGGCCACCACCGCCCACGCGCTCGACGGTCGACCCTCGAGCCGGCCGCTCACCGGCTCCGTTCGCCCTGGCGGGCCACGTTCACGAGGATCCCCACCGCGGCCATGGTGATGACGAGGGACGAGCCGCCGAAGGACACGAAGGGCAAGGGCACGCCGGTGATCGGGAGGAGGCCGATCACCGCGCCGACGTTGTTGAACGCCTGCCCGACCACCCAGACGGTGACGCCCGCCGCCACCAGCCGCCCGAAGCAGTCGGGCGCCCGCACGGCGGCGCGGATGCCGGCGGCGGTGAAGGCGGCGAAGAGCGCCACCACCAAGATCGTGCCGAGGAGGCCCAGCTCCTCACCGATGATGGCGAAGATGAAGTCGGTGTGGGCGTTGGGCAGGAAGCCCCACTTGGCCCGGCTGGCCCCCAGCCCCACCCCCGACAGGTTCCCGGTGCCCAGGGCGACGAGGGACTGTGCGATCTGGTAGCCGGTGTTCGAGGCGTCCTTCCACGGGTCCATGAAGGCGAAGAGACGCGCCCGGCGGTAGCCCTCCGCCAGCCCCAGCACGACCCCACTGGCGACCGTCGCCCCGACCAGCGCCGCCATGCGGGCAAGGGGAACGCCGCCGACGAAGAGCACGATCAGCACGACGAGGACGGCGATCATCGTCGTGCCCATGTCGGGCTGCAGCATGACGAGCAGGCTGACCAGGCCGGTGGCCAGGAGCACCGGCCGCACGACGACGGCGTGCTGCCCCCGGCGTTCGGTGCGGTGCGCCACCAGGTTGGCGGTGAAGAGGAGCAGCGCCAGCTTGGCCAGCTCGGACGGCTGGAACCGGGCCTGTCCGAAGCCCAGCCACCGCGACGAGCCGCCGGCGGTGATCCCGATGGAGGGGACGAGCACGCAGACGAGCAGCACGACGCAGAGGGCGAGCAGCAGCCCCGCCGCCGACCGCCAGCGGCGGTAGTCCAACCGGGCGCAGAACCACAGGGCCACCGCCCCGGCCGCCACCCAGGCGGCCTGGCGGACGAAGAACACCCACGGCCCCCCGGTGGTGCGCAGGGCCTGCACCGACGAGGCCGACAGGACCATCATCAGCCCGATCCCGCACAGCACGCCGACGACCGCGGGGACGACCACCCAGACGCGGTCGCCGCGACTGGGCGGGCGCGGCGGCCCTTGCGGCCGTGGCGAACGTTGCCCCCCCGTGTCCCCCCTGCGAGGGGGTGCGAGCACGTCAACCATCGGGACCACGCTCCTTCCCGTCCGCCGCCGGCCCGACGGCACGGGCGACGGCTCGGGCGAAGTCGGCACCCCGCTCGGCGTAGGAGCCGTAGCGGTCGAACGAGGCGCACCCGGGGGCGAGCAGGACCACGTCGCCGGGCCGGGCGGCAGCGGCGGCGGCCCGCACCGCCTCGTCCATGTCGGCGGCGCGCGCGACAGGGCGCAGGTCGGCGAACGCCTCTTCCACCTCGGGGGCGGCCTCACCGACGGCCACGACGGCGCGCAGGCGGTCGGCCCGCCGGGCCAGCACGCCCAGGTCGAGCCCCTTGTTGCGCCCGCCCGCCACCAGGACGACGGAGTCGAAACCGGAGACGGCGGCGAGAGCGGCGTGCGGGTTGGTGGCCTTGGAGTCGTCGTACCAGCGGACGCCGCCCGCCTCCGCCACCAGGGTGAGCCGGTGCGGGAGCCCCTCGAAGCGG
>DASZJY010000263.1:0-8906 GCA_035947635.1 Acidimicrobiales bacterium
CGGTGGGGCGGCGCCCCCTCGCCGACACACTCGGCCTGGAAGGCACCGACGTCGCCGTCGACGAGAAGGGCTTCGTCCTGATCGACGACCACCTGCGCACCGGCGAGGACGGCGTGTACGCCCTGGGCGACCTCGTCAACACCCCCCAGCTGGCCCACGTCGGGTTCGCCGAGGCCGTCGTGGCGGTGAAGGACATGCTCGGCGAGGACCCCGTCCCCGTCGACCACCAGAAGGTGCCGTGGTGCATCTACTGCTTCCCCGAGGTCGCCTTCGCCGGCCTGTCCGAACAGGCCGCGCGCGACGCCGGCCTCGACGTGGTGGTGTCGAAGCACCGCTTCGGCGGGAACAGCCGGGCCCTCATCGTGGGTGAGCCCGACGGCATGGTGAAGGTGGTGGCCGAGAAGCAGGCCGACGGGAAGGCGGGCCGGCTCCTCGGCGTGCACATGGTGGGGCCCGCGGTCACCGAGCAGATCGCCGAGGGGTGGCTGTCGGTGAACTGGGAAGCGACCCCCGAGGACATCTCCCAGTACATCCACGCTCTCCCGACACTGTCGGAGACGTTCGGCGAGACCGTCATGTCGCTCACCGGAAGGGGACTCCACGGCTGATGGCCGACATCACCATGCCGCAGCTCGGCGAGACCGTCACCGAGGGCACGATCATCAAGTGGTTCAAGAAGGTCGGCGACCAGGTCGCCGAGGACGAGACGCTCTTCGAGGTCTCCACCGACAAGGTCGACTCCGAGGTCCCCTCCACCAGCGCCGGCTACCTGGCCGAGATCCTCGTCGAGGAGGGGGAGACGGTCGACGTCGGCGCCAAGCTGGCCGTCATCACCGAGCAGCCACCGGGCGAGGCTGACGGCGAGGGCGACGAGGCGACGGCCGAGGGCGGTGAGGACGAGGGCGGTGAGGACGAGGGCGGCGACGACCAAGGCGAAGAGACGGACGAGGGCGGTGACGAGGCGGCGGAGGCGGCAACCGCCGACCAGGACGAGGAGAAGACCGAGCCGCCGGACAGCTCGGCCGACGCCTCGGACGCCGAGCTCCAGGACGAGCAGGGCGCCCGGCCGCCGCGTGCCGAGGCCGAGGCCCGCACCGCGACCGCCCAGGAGGACGGCGATGGATCGTCGGCCGACGCCCGCCAGCGGCAGCCCCAGCCCCCGCAGCCCGAAGGGCCTCCGGATGACGACGGGGAGCGGCAGCCGGCCTCCCGCAGCGGCAGCCGGCTGCTCTCGCCGGTCGTGCGCCGGCTGATCCGGGAGCACGACCTCGACCCCTCCGAGATCGAGGGCACCGGCCAGCAGGGACGCGTCACGCGCGCCGACGTCCTGGCCTTCATCGACAAGGGCGCGGCAGGGACCCAGCGGTCTGCTGCTTCGGCCAGGAGCGCGCCCGCACCAGAGAAGACCGAGCGCCCGGCGGCCCGGTCGAAGCCGGCGGCGGCCGGCGCCCCCCGGTCCCAGGGCGACGACGAGGTGGTGCCGTTCTCCAACATCCGCCGGCGCACGGCCGAGCACATGGTGCGCTCGCTGGCCACGTCGGCGCACGTCCTCATCGTCACCGAGGTCGATTTCGAGGCGGTCGAGCAGGTGCGCCGGGCGAACAAGGAGGAGTTCAAGGCCAAGGAGGGCTTCTCCCTCACCTACCTCCCGTTCGTGGCTCGGGCTGTGGTCGACGCCATCGAGGACTTCCCCCACGTCAACGCGTCGGTGGGCGACAACGAGCTGATCCTTCACCGACCCGTGCACCTGGGCATCGCCGTCGACCTCAACTTCGAGGGGCTGATCGTCCCCGTCATCCACGATGCGGACAGCCGCCGGCTGAGTGCCATCGCCCGGGCCGTCTCCGACCTGGCCCGTCGGGCGCGGTCGCGCGAGCTCACGGCCGACGACATCTCGGGCGGCACGTTCACCATCACCAACCCGGGCCCGTTCGGCACGTTCCTGACCGCAGCGGTCATCAGCCAGCCCCAGGTGGCGATCCTGTCCACCGACGGCGTCCGCAAGCGACCCGTCGCCGTCGAGCTGCCCGACGGGTCCGACGCGGTGGCGATCCACCACATCGGCAACCTGGCCCTGTCGTTCGACCACCGGGCCTTCGACGGCGCCTACGCCGCCGCCTTCCTCGGCCGCTGCAAGGAGATCCTCGAGACCCGCGACTGGTCCCAGGAGCTGTAGCTGTGCTGCGGGTCCGGTGGCTCGGCCGGGTCCGGTTCCAGGACGCCCACGCCGTCCAGCAGGCGCTCTTCGAGCAGGGAGCCGCCGCCGGCGACCACCTGCTCCTCCTCGAGCACCCGCACGTGTACACGATGGGCCTCCGGGCATCGCCCGAGCACGTGCTGGTGCCGCCCACGTCGGTGGGTGCCGAGCTGGTCGCCACCAACCGGGGCGGCGACGTCACCTACCACGGCCCGGGGCAGCTGGTCGGCTACCCGATCCTGTCCGTCCCCAACGGGCCCGGGGCCACGCCCTCGTACGTGCGCTCGGTCGAGCAGCTGGTGATCGACGTGTGCCGCGATCTGGGCCTGCCCGACGTCGGCCGCCTCGACGGCTACCCGGGCGTGTGGGTCGAGCCGGGGGGCGCCGACCCCCGCAAGGTCTGCGCCATCGGGGTGCGCCGGAGCCGGGGGCGCACCATGCACGGCTTCGCCCTGAACGTCGACCCCGACCTCTCGTTCTTCGAGCACATCGTGCCCTGCGGGATCCCCGACAAGGCGGTCACCTCGCTGGCCGCCGAAGGCGTGCGGGTGTCGGTGCAGGAGGTGGTCGACGCGGTCGTGGCCCGGGCCGGCGACCGGTGGGGCGGCGGGGCGGTGGAGCGCCAAGACGTGGCCTGGCACGTGCGGCCCGAGGATCTGTCCACCTTCTCTCGGGGCGACGGGGCGGTCGCCGTCCGCCTGCTCGGCCGGCTGGCCGAGGCGGGGGTCGACCCGGCGGGCGGGCTGTCCGTCGACGAGCGCAAGCCACCGTGGCTGCGGGTGAAGGCCGACCTCGGGCCCCGCTACCGCGAGGTGCGCTCGACCATGCGCTCGCTCGATCTGGTGACGGTCTGCGAAGAGGCCGGCTGTCCCAACATCTTCGAGTGCTGGGCCGACGGCACCGCCACCTTCATGATCAACGGCGAGCGCTGCACCCGGGCCTGTGGCTTCTGCCTGGTCGACACCCGGCACCCGGAAGCGCTCGACCCTGGGGAGCCGGAGCACGTGGCCGAGGCGGTGGCCCGCATGGGGCTGGCCCATGCCGTCGTCACCGCGGTGGCGCGCGACGATCTGCCCGACGGTGGGGCGGCGGCGTTCGCCGCCACCATCCGGGCGGTCCGCTCCCGCTGCCCGGGCACCGCGGTCGAGGTGCTGGTCCCCGACTTCGGCGGCCACCCCGACGCCCTGGCCACCGTCTTCGGTGCCCGCCCCGACGTCCTCAACCACAACCTGGAGACGGTGGCCCGCCTCCAGCGGGCGGTGCGCCCGCAGGCTTCCTACACCCGCAGCCTGGCCGTCCTCGCCCGGGCCGGGGCCGCCGGGCTCACGACCAAGTCGGGGGTCATCCTGGGCATGGGCGAGACGAAGGAGGAGGTGCTGGGCGCCATGGCCGACCTGCGGGGCGTCGGCGTCGAGATCCTCACCCTGGGCCAGTACCTGCGCCCCACCGCCCGCCACCTGCCGGTAGCCCGCTGGTGGCGGCCCGAAGAGTTCGACGACCTGGCCGCCGCCGGGCAGGCCATGGGCTTCGGCCATGTCCAGGCGTCACCGCTCACCCGCTCCAGCTACCACGCCAGGGAGGCAGCGACGGCCGCCCCTGCTGACGGCGTCAGGCGGGGTTCGGGGCGAAGCTGACGGTGATCTCGGTGAACCCGAGGGTCCGCAGCATGGTCTCGAGCATCTGACGCGTGTTCTGCTCGGCCCGGGCGCGGAGGTCCGACCCTGCCGCCGCCGCTCGCATCTTGCCCTCAGCCGCCAGATAGAGCTCCTGGTCGCTCGTCGGGCTGTCGGAGAAGACGGAACCGAGCCGGTCGAGCAGGCCGCGGTCACGACTCACCACTCGACTCTGCTCTGGGTCAACCCGAGGCTCCGACAGCGTTGGGGCGAGAAGCGAGACGGTCACCGACCGCCGGTCGTCGGACACCCGGATGGCACCCTCGTCGAGCCCCGAGAAGTCGACGGCGGCGTCGACCGAGCCGGCAGTCACGAATACGGTTCGCTCGCCGCGGATCGCCGAGGGGAGGAAGGAGGCGTCGGTCTCGGTGTCGACAATCACCTGAAAGTTGGCGCTGGCGGCGTGGTAGGCGCTGAGGTCGTGGAGCGACTCGAGCAGCGCCGGCTGGCTCCGGTCGACCTTCTCGGTGCCGAAGGGGTTCGGGAGAGAGGGGAAGAGGTCGGCCAGCCTGCCGGTCGTGATCAGCAGGGCCAGCGCGGCGACGACCGCCACGGCGACGACCGGTCCGATCCGCGACCCCTCTCGCCGTCGGGGACGCTCTCTGACCGGTGGGCGCTCGTCGAGGTCGAAGGACACCATGGGTCTCCTTCTTGTCCATTTTCCCCGCCGCCCTACCCTCCTTCCGGCCGGCGGCGGATGAGGGTGACGCCGTCGCGGATCGTGAGCATCACCGCCACCACCCGAGGGTCGGACGTCACGTGGTCGTTGAAGGCGGCGATCGCCCTCGTGTCATCACGCTCGTCGTCGGGGTCGAGGACCCGCCCGCTCCACAGGACGTTGTCCACCGCGATCACCCCGCGGTCGGACAGGAGGGGGAGGACGGCTTCGTAGTAGTCCCGGTACTCGACCTTGTCGGCATCGATGAACACGAGGTCGAAAGGGCCGTCGAGCTCGGCGATGGTGGCCAGGGCGGGGCCCTCCCGGAGCTCGATGCGGTCGGCCCAGGGGCTGGCCTGGAAATGGCGGCGGGCCATCTCGGCAGCCTTCGGGTCGACCTCGCAGGTCACGATCCGACCGCCCGACGGCAGGGCGGACGCCATGGAGAGGGCCGAGTAGCCGCTGAAGGTGCCGATCTCGAGCACCCGCTCGGGTTGCGAGAGGTGGACGAGCATCTCGAGAAACCGGCCCTCGAGAGGGCCCACCATCATCTGGGGAGCGTCGAGGTACTCCCTGGTGGCGGCAGCCACGTCGCGCAGCAGCTCGGGCTCGGGAGTCGAGTGCTCGGTGGCGTAACGGTCGAGGTCGGGGTCGACTGCGGGGCTCACCGGCGCCCGCCCGCCTCCGTCGGCCCGTCCGGCCCGCCCGGGTGGCGCGGGCCGTCGGGCGGGCGGAGCGTCAGCGGCCCGGGTTGGACCGCTGGGACCCGCTCGGCGCGGGAACGGGATCGCACAGGCAGCAGTCGGTGGGCAGGTCGCAGCCGTCGCAGGCGACGCGACCGGCCTCCCAGTGCACGCCACGGGAGCACATCACGCAGATCGCTCCGGCCAACAGATCCATGTCCACCCCTCCTTTCGGAGCGGAACCATGATACGAACCGCCGACCCCAACGTATCCTGCCCACGGCATGCCTGCCGCCTCCCCTCCTGTGCCCGCCGAGCGCTGGGACCGGGTGCGCGCCCGGATGGTGCAGCTCGAGGTCGACGCCCTGTTGCTCTCCCTCGGCGCCGACCTGCCGTGGCTGAGCGGCTACGCGGCCATGCCCCTCGAGCGCCTCACCTGCCTGGTGGTACCCGCCGAAGGGGAGGCCGCCCTGGTCGTGCCTCGCCTCGAGGAGCCCCGTGTGGAGCCGCGTCCGGACCTCTTCACCGTCCGAGCCTGGGAGGAGACCGACGACCCGGTCGCCCTCGTCGCCACACTCGTCGGCGCCCGCCGCTCGCTGGCGGTGTCCGATCGCATGTGGGCCACCTCGCTCCTCGCCCTCCAGGCCCGGCTGCCGGCGGCCCGCTGGCAAGCGGCTTCCCTGGTGACGTCACCCCTACGGGCGGTGAAGGACCCGTCCGAGGTGGCCGCCCTGCGGCGGGCGGCGGCGGCGGCCGACCGGGTTGCCGCGCCCCTCGTGGGCGGTGAGATCCCTCTGGTCGGGCGCACCGAGGCGGCGGTGTCGCACGAGCTGGGCGAGCGCCTCCTGGCCGAGGGCCACGAGAAGGTGAACTTCGCCATCGTCGGCAGCGGGCCGAACTCGGCCAGCCCCCACCACGAACCGGGCGCCCGGACGATCGGCCCCGGCGAGGCGGTGGTGTGCGACTTCGGTGGGACGCTCGACGGCTACTGCTCCGACATCACCCGCACCGTGTTCACCGGCCCGCCTCCGGCGGAGTTCCGCGACCTCTACGCGGTGTTGCAGGCGGCCCAAGCGGCCGCGGTCGAGGCGGCGGTGGTCGGCACGCCCTGTGAGGACGTGGACGGCGTGGCCCGCCGAGCGATCGGCGACGGTGGGTACGGGCCGTGGTTCGTCCACCGCACGGGGCACGGCATCGGCCTGGAGGAGCACGAAGACCCCTACCTGGTCGGCGGCAACTGCGAACCCCTCGTCCCCGGACACGCCTTTTCCGTGGAGCCGGGGATCTACCTGCCCGGCCGGTGGGGCGCCCGCATCGAGGACATCGTCGTGGCCACCGAGAGCGGGCCCGAGCCCCTCAACCACGTCGAGCACCACCTCGCCGTGGTCGAGGGGTGAACGTCAGATCGAGTCGTAGGGCGAGCGCCGACCGTCGCTGAAGTCCTGCTGCCAGGTGGCCAGCACGTCGTCGATGCGGTGCAGGCCCCTACGCAGGCGCAGGACGATGACCTGGCGGCGCACGAACGGTCCGAGCAGCACGGAGAGGATCATCAGGACACCGCCTGCCGCCACCACGAATGCTGCAACTCCCAGGAAGTCCTGCATGGTCCCCTCCTCCTATCGGCGAGACCGGCGTTTGTGTACTTATGAGTTGTCGACCATCGGGTGTCACGCCTTGAGTGCTGGCGGCCATGGAGGCCATGGGAAACTCGGCCGGTGATCCGCCTCGATGCCGCCACCGTGCTCCTCCAGTGGGCCACCGGCGGGTTGCTCTTCCTCTGGGTCACCACCCGCCGCCGCCAGGTCGGCATCGGCTACGGCTGGCTGCTGCGGTCGGTGTACGGGATGCTGGCGATCGGCGCGGTCGTCGCCGGCCAGCTGACCGAACCCGTCGGGGTCCGGGACGTGTGCGCGGCGCTCGTCGCGGTGGCGGCTTGGGTGGCGCTGGTCGTGTCGGTCGTCCGCCGCAAGGCTGGCGTGGCCGGCGAGCGGGAACGACGGGAGCGCCGCTCCGCCCGGGTCGCGGCCATGGTGTCGAGCGCCGGCGAGGACGGCGGTGCCGACAGCGATCGCGCCGCCCAGCTGTCACCAGCCCCCGAGTTCCCCCCCGCCTTGGACCTCGTGGCGCCAGTCATGGGGGCGGTCGGCCTGGTGGCCGCCGGTCTGGACGCCGGCGGACCCGCCGCCCTCGCCGTCGTCCGCACCCTGGTCGGGGCCACCTTTCTCGGGGCGGTCACCGACGCCATGCTCCTCGGCCACTGGTACCTCGTGCAGCCCGGCCTGGGGCGCGAGCCCCTCTTCGAACTGAACCGGTGGCTGGCGATCATGTGGCCGCTGGAAGTGGGCGCGCTGCTGTGGCCCACGGGGATGCTGTCGGTGCTCTCGGGCACGGTGGACGACGGGTGGAACGGCACCCTCGGCTGGTTCTGGGTGGCCTGCGCCGTCACCACCCTCGTCCTCACCGTCGTCACCCGCGCCGCCCTCAAAGAGCGGTACTACTCAGCCGTCATGGCCGCCACCGGGCTGCTCTACCTCGCCATCCTGACGGCCTTCGGAACCGACTTGGTGGCCAGGGCGGTCCTGGCGACGTAGCACGGCCGTCGGTACCTGCCCCCTGCGGCTCATGTGCGGCGCAGCAGCTCCTCCATCGCCCCATGATGGCGGCGCATACCCGACCGATCGCCGCTGTTCGCCGCGCCGGAGTGCCCCCAACGCAGGGGCGGTGGCGCATCTGGGGGCGCTGCGAGGGGGGTGGTAAGCAGGTGCGATGGGGACGGACGGCGTTACCACCACCGGCAAGGTCCTCCACTCGGCCCGGGCCTACGACCTGCTTGTCTGGGTGCTCACGCTCGGGAGGGAGCGACGCTTTCGGGACCATCTTGTCCAGCTCGCGCGCCTCGATTCCGGCCACTCGGCCCTCGACGTGGGCTGTGGCACGGGAGCCCTCGCCCTGGCGGCCAGGGCCCGGGTGGGCTCGGGCGGTCGGGTGTGCGGCGTCGATCCTTCCCCCCAGATGGTCGCTCGCGCTCGCCAGAAGGCCGCAAGGGCGGGCGTCGATGTCCGGTTCGAGACGGCGGCGGTCGAAGCGCTGCCTTTTGCCGACGCGACGTTCGACGCTGTTCTCAGCAGCCTCATGCTCCACCATCTGACGGAGGAGGGTCGGCGGCAGGGCATCGGCGAGATCGCCCGCGTGCTCAAGCCCGGAGGCCACTTCCTCGCCGTCGACATCGGCGGTCGCACGGAAGGGACGCGTCACGGCCTGTTCCTCCGTCTACGGAGACACGCCCAGTTCGACGTTGACGAGCTGACTCCGGCGCTCGAGGCGGCCGCCCTCCAGATCGTTGAACGGGGGCCCGTCACTGCCCCGGGCGTCGTCGGGCTGCCCGACCTGCGGTTCATCCTGGCCGGGGCACCGTCGGGCTAGGCAGCACAGCCCGCATCGCCACACCACCCTCGAGTGCCGATGCCGGACGGTCGCGCCGGCTCGGCAACAGGGCGGGTGTCCCTCAGGAGTCGCTATCCCTCTCCCGGCGGTCGCAGCTTGTAGTGCGCCAGCGACTCGACCTGGCGGAGGAACTCGGGCGTCCGGCGAAATTTCGGCGAGAGGGATAGCGACTCCTGAGGGACACCCGCCCTGTTGCCGAGCCGGCGCGACCGTCCGGCATCGGCACTCGAGGGGGGTGTGGCGATGCGGGC
>DASZJY010000264.1:0-5337 GCA_035947635.1 Acidimicrobiales bacterium
GGAGGAGCCGCAACAGGAGCGTCAGATCCTCGGCGCCCAGGGCCCGGGCGGCGACGAGGAACGTGCCCGCACCGAAGCCCCCCGCCACCACCACTTCTGCCAGGGCCCGTTCCGCACCCGGGCCCATCACCGCCCGCACCACCGCCTGGACGATCAGCATGGCGACGACGGCGGCCGCGGTGGCGATGACCGCCTTGGTCAGCTCCCGCACGGTCTGGCCGGCCTCGAGCCCCCCCACCTGGCGCGCCAGCACCGCCCCGGCCACGAGGGCAGCGACGACGTAGGAAAGGGAGTGGGCAAGCGCCAGCCCGCGGACGTCGAGGCTGGGGAACAGGGCGAGGGCCAACCCGATGTAGGCCGCGTTGGACACGACGTTGACTGCCAACGGCGTCTTGGCGTCCTGGCGGGCATAGAACGCCCGCAGGAAGAGGAGGAAGGCGGAGAACGGCACCAGTCCCAGGGAGAACATCTCGAGCACGTCGGCCACGAGGGGGGTGCTCGCCGAGCTCGTCACCCCGTGCTGGAGCAGGCTCTGCACGAGCGGACGGGAAAGGATCACCAAGGCGGCGCTCGCCGGAAGGAGGAGCAGCCCGGTGGCCCGCACCCCTCCCGCCAGCATCGACCGGAAACCCTCGGCGTCCCCGTCGATGTAGCGCCCCGAGAGGGTGGGCACCAGGGCCGTCATGATCGACACCGCCACCACGCCGTAGGGGAGCTGGAAGAAGGCGAAGGCGATGAAGAAGGCGGTGGGCCCACCCTGGACCCGGTTGGCCAGGTAGAGGGCGACGCCGAACCCGACCTGGTTGACGACGACGTAGCCGAGCGTCCACGCCGAGAGGCGGGCGAGCTTGCGCACGGCGGGATGCCGGAACTCGACGGCCAACCGCAGCCGTCCGGGGAGACGGCGCACGTAGGGCCAGTGAGCGACGGCCATGGCCGCCACCCCTGCGGTCGTCCCCAGGGCGAGGAGAAGCTTCTCGCCCAGGCGGGCGTTGACCGACGCGCCGGTCGGCGTCCCCTCGACGACGGCGGCGAAGGCCAGGCAGGTCCCGATCACGACGAGGTTGTTGAGAACGGGGGCGAACATGGGTACGGCAAAGCGGTCGTGGGCGTTGAGCAGCGCCCCCGCCAGCGCGGCGGCACCGTAGAACGCGACCTGCGGGGCGAAGAAGCGCAGGAAGAAGGTGCCCAGGGCCTGTTGCTCCTCGGCTGCCGGGCCGGACAGGCGGGTCGAGAACAGCTTGACGATCCACGGGGCCAGCGCGACTGCGATGACGCTGAGGACGACGAGCACGACCATGGCCACGCTGACGAGCACGGAGACCGACCGCCAGCCCTCCTCGTGGTCGCGGCTGCGCAGCTCTTGCACGAGCACGGGGATGAACACCGACGTGAGCACTCCGCCCAGCACGAGCTCGTAGATCACGTTGGGCATGGTGTTGGCGATGTTGTAGGCGTCGGCGAGGCGGGACTCGGCGACGCCAAGGGCGAAGGCAAGTGCCACGAAGCGCCCGAGGCCGGTGATCCGCGAGAGCGTCGTCCCGACCGCCATCACTGCGGCCGACCGCCCGAGACGCACTGCGCCGCTCCCGAAGTCGCTGCCGCCGCTGCCGGGGTTGCTCCCGCTCCGCGGGTCGCTCCCCTCGGGGCTCATCGCCGGGGAGGCTACAAGACCAACGTCACACCCCCTCTGGGGTTGAACCCGGGGAACGCGGGGAACCAACCAGATCAACAGAGGAGTGCGAACTTGCCGTTCGACCGACGAGCTCGCCCCGAAGTGGGCGATGTCGAACAGGAGAGCGCGTCGATGCAGCTCATACTTTCGATCTGTCTCCCGCGTGACCGAGCCAGCATCCCCGTGACGCGCCACATCGTCAGGAACGCCCTGTGGGAGATCGGGGTCAGCGACGATTGCGCCTACGACATCGCCATCGCCCAGAGCGAAGCGTGCACCAACGTCATCGACCACTCGGGCCCCGGAGACCAGTACGAGCTCAAGGTCGAGGTCAGCGAGACCCGGTGCGTGCTCAGCGTGATCGACACCGGTCACGGCTTCGACACGGTCAACGTCGTCGACGACAGCGACCCCGGCTCGGAGCGCGGGCGGGGCATCCAGCTGATGCGTGCTCTCGTCGACCGCGTTCACTTCGAGTCCCGGCCCGACTCGGGCACGGCGGTGTACCTGGAGAAGACCCTGCACTTCCGCGACGGCACGCTGGGCGCTCGCCGCTTGCGCGAGCTCGAAGCCGAAGGCGCTTGAGGGCCGGTCGCTGATCCAAGCACTCGGCGGTGGTTGGCCTTCGCAGCCACCGCACCCGTTCTCGTCATGGGTTGGCGGTGTGACACGAACCTCTGTGAGCGTCGTCGTCGTGAGCCACAACCGGCAGCCGACCCTTCTCTCGACGCTCGAGCGCCTCTCCGAAGAGGACGTGCCCATCATCGTCGTCGACAACGGGTCCACCGACGGGACGGCCGAAGCCGTCCGGGCCCAGTTCCCTGCGGTGGAGGTGCTGCGCAGTGAGCGCAACCTGGGGGCGGCCGGCCGCACCCTCGGGGTGGCTCGGGCCTCCACTCCTTACGTCGCCTTCAACGACGACGACTCGTGGTGGGCGCCGGGAGCCCTGCAGCGGGCAGCCGACGCCTTCGACCGCAGCGCTCGCCTCGCGCTGGTGGCCGCCCGTGTCGAGGTCGGCGTCGAACGGACCGTCGACCCGACGTCGCTCGCCATGGCGAGGAGCCCGATCCCGCCCGAGGCCGATCTGCCCGGTCCTCCGGTGCTGGGCTTCCTCGCGTGCGGCGTGGTCGTCCGGCGGAGCGCCTACTTGGCGGTCGGCGGCTTCTCCGAGCTCCTCTTCTTCTTCGGCGAAGAGACGCTGCTCGCTCTCGACCTGGCCCAGGCCGGATGGGGGCTGGCCTACCTCGACGACGTCGTCGCCTTCCACCATCCACCTCCCCGCCCCGACGTCGCCGGCCGCCGGCGCCTGGCCATCCGCAACCACCTGCTCGGTACCTGGATGCGCCGCCCCGCCCGCCGGGCGGTGGGCGCCACCGTCCGGGCGGTGGCGTCGGCCCGGCGCGACCCGGAGACGCGCTGCGGCGTGCTCGACGCCCTCGGCTCGCTGCCCCACGCCCTCCGCCAGCGGCGAGTCATCGACGCCGATCTCGACCGCCGCCTCCGCCTGCTGAAAGCCGGGGGTGGCTGACGAGTGGTCTAACCCCGCTGTCGAGCTCCCGTCCTTGTCACCCTGAGATGAAGCGTCTCCAACTCGTGTCGTCGCGGGAAACATCGCCGACGGCTAGTGACAGGGAACCACTCTCCCGTTAGGGTCGCAGCAGGCGCAGCGGGACCGGCGTCGTCACGCGCCGACGGGGGTGATGATGAATCACGTACGGCGCACCATCGGCTTGATCTCGGCGCTGGGCATGCTCTTCGTGGGGACGGCCCTCACGGAGACCGCATCGGCAAACCACATCACATGTGGCGCCGAGATCACCCAGAACACCACGCTCCACAGCGACGTGGGCCCATGCAACGAGGGCAACGGCCTGGTCATCACACGCGACAACATCACCCTGAACCTGAACGGTCGTCGCGTCTTCTCGGACCAGCCCCTCCCCCGCATGGTGAACGGGCAGCCCGACGACGTCATCGGGATCTTCCTCGACGACGTGTCGAACGTGACCGTGAGGAACGGCACGGTCCACAACTTTGCCGCCGGGGTCTCCATCGAAGGGGGCGGTAACAACCGAATCACCGGGATCATCGCCCGGGACAACCAGGGCCCGTGCGTCGGCGAGGACTTCACCACGCAGGCGGTCGGCACCTACGGCGACGGCATCGTGGTCTTCGCCTCGGTCAACAACCGCATAGAGGGCAACCAGACGATTCGCAATGGCCCCTTCAGCGGCATCTCACTGGTGGCGAACACCTTCCAGATCAACCGCATCGTCGGCCAGCGCCCGACGGGCAACGTGGTTCGCGCCAACATCGTCGACGACAACCGGAACTGCTTCGCCGACATCGGCATCCGCATCGAGGGCCCGGGAGCCACCAACAACACCGTGGCGAACAACAGGGTGACTCGCTCGTTCCAAGAGGGGATCGCGGTCTCCAGCGTCAACAACATCAACTTCAGCGGCCTGTTCAGGAACCCGCCGACCTGTCAGAACCGCGGCATGGCCGGCATCCCGCCGCAGCCGTTCCCGAACCTGCCGCAGTGCCCGGCCTGGACCGGCGCCGACGTCACCCCGAGCAACGACAACAACGTCATCACCGGCAACGTCGTTGCCAACGGCGGGTTCGGCGGTCCCCAGAACCCGCCTCGCGGCAACACCGCCCCCACCAGCGTGGAAACCGCGGCCGGCATCGCCTTGATCTCGTTCTGCCAGGGCTCACAGGCCCTCGGGCCGTTCACCATCAACGGCCGGGGCAACGTCATCCGGAACAACTGGTCCACCGGCAACGCCGGGCACGGCGTCTACGTGGGTGGCTGCCCGCCGGGGGACCTCCCCCAGTTCGCCCCGACAACGGGCTACACCGACAGCCTGATCGTCAACAACGTGGCCTTCGGGAACAACGCGCGGGGATGCGGCGTGCTCCCGCCCGCTCCTGGTTGCGGCACCAGGCCGGTGAACCAGATCTTCGACCTGTTCGACGGCAGCAACGTCATCACGTGCCCCTCGACCTCGGCGACCACCCAGGCGCTCTGCACCCCGTTGGGGTTCGGGCCTCCGCCGTCCGGGAACTTCGTCGGGAGCCGTGCCGTGGTGGCCGGGTACCAGGCGTGTGACAACAACACGTGGCGGGCCAACGTGTACGGCACCGCGTTCCCGCCCTGCACGACCGCCGGTGGGCGGCCGCACCCGGGCGGGCAGTCCGCCGCCTCGGCGGCGGCCGCGCCGCCCGCGCCCCGGGGCAGTCGCGGCCGCGGCTGACCCAACTGCTCATCTCGGGGCGGCGGCGTCCGTTGCCGGCTCGGGCATCGGCACGGCGCTGATAGCGGAGGTCATGGACGGGGCAGGGCCAGCAACGCCGGTGCGGCTGTCGGCGGCCGCCCACGACGACCGGCTCGTCCGGTGGTACGAGGGCCTCGGCTTCACGGTCGTCGGTCACCAGGGCCCCAAAATGCTCATGGAATGGCGCCGCGAGCCGAACGAAGGTGGGTGAGTCGGCCGAAGCACTGGCCGGGTTCCGACGGGCCGTCCTCCAGGACCCTCTCCTCCAGCGCGACCTGCTGGCCGTGCCCGACCGCCGGGACTTCGTCGCGGTGGTGGTTGCCCGGGCCGTGGCGGGCGGGTGGGACGTCGGCCCCGGTGATGTCGAGGAGGCGCTGAGGG
>DASZJY010000265.1:0-5540 GCA_035947635.1 Acidimicrobiales bacterium
TGGCGACCCGGGTGGGCTCGCAGTCCTACGCCAACACCCTCGCCGCCGCCGCCCGCCAGTTCAGCCTCGTGCACTCCGAGATCCGCGCCGGTATCGACCGCATCCTGCGGTGGGTGACCTGGGCGCTGGTGCCCACCGCCATCCTCTTGTTCGCCAGCCAGCTGGCCGGCCAGCCGGACACGTCCGACGCGGTGCGGGGGGCGGTCGCCGGGGTGGTCGCCATGGTGCCCGAGGGCCTCGTCCTGCTCACCAGCCTTGCCTTCGCCCTCGGCGTGGTGAGGCTGGGGCGCCGGAAGGTCCTCGTCCAACAGCTGCCGGCCATCGAGGTGCTGGCGCGCGTCGACGTCGTCTGCGCCGACAAGACGGGCACCCTCACCGAAGGAGGCCTCCGGGTGACCGAGGTCGTCGCCCTCACTCCCGACCGCGAGTTGCCCGTCACCGCGCTCGCCGCACTGGCCCGCGCCGACCCGAGCCCCAACACGACGGCCATGGCGATCGCCGAGGCGTTCACCGAGCCGCCCGACTGGACGGCCGACTCGTCGGTGCCCTTCTCCTCCGGCCGTCGCTGGAGCGGGGCGAGCTTCGGCCCCTTCGGTACGTGGGTCCTCGGCGCGCCCGACGTCCTCTTGGGCACGGCCGCCGACGGCCAGGTCCGCACCATCGTCGACTGGTACACCGGCCGGGGGCAGCGGGTCGTCGTCCTGGCGAGGGGCGGTCGCCTCGACGGCCAGGAGCTGCCTCGCGACCTCGAGGCGAACGCCCTCGTCGTGCTGCACCAGAAGGTCCGCCCCGACGCCGCCGCCACCGTCCGGTACTTCGCCAACCAGGGAGTCACGGTCAAGGTCCTCTCCGGCGACCACCCGCGCACGGTCGGGACGGTGGCGGAGGGAGTCGGCATCCCCACCGGCGCCGGCCCGGTGGACGCCCGTCACCTCCCCGAGGACGAGGGCGAGTTGGCGGACCTGGTGGAGCAGCGGCATGCTTTCGGCAGGGTGGGGCCCGACAGCAAACAGGACATCGTCCACGCCCTCCAGGCCCGCGGCCACGTGGTGGCGATGGTGGGCGACGGTGTCAACGACGTGCGGGCCCTGAAGTCGGCCGACATCGGCCTGGCCATCGGTTCCGGTACGCAGGCGGCTCGCAGCGTGTCCGAGCTGGTTCTCATGAACGACTCGTTCAGCGGGCTCCCCCATGTCGTGCGGGAGGGACGCAGGGTCATGGGGAACGTCGAGCGGGTGGCCAACCTGTTCGTCACCAAGACGACGTACGCACTCCTACTGGCGCTGGCCATCGGCGTCGCCACCCTGCCCTTCCCGCTCCTGCCCCGCCAGCTCACGCTGGTCGGCTCCCTCACCATCGGCATCCCCAGCTTCTTCCTGGCCTTCTCCCGCCGGGCGCCCCGGGCCCGACCCGGCTTCGTGCCACGCGTACTGGCGTTCGCGGTGCCGGCCGGCGTCTGCGCGGCCGGCGCCACCTTCATCGCCTATGCCCTCGGCCGCCTGTCCCCCGACGTCAACCTCGACGAGAGCCGGACCATCGCCACCATGGTCCTGCTCGGTGTAGGCCTCTCCCTGCTCGCCCGCCTGGCCCGCCCGCTCACCTGGGTCCGTCGAGGCCTGATCCTGGGCCTGGCCGCCGCCTACCTTCTCGCCCTCGTCGTCCCCGCCGCGAGCGAGTTCTTCCTGCTGAACGTCCCACCGCCGATCGTCACGCTGGCCGCCCTCGGGTCCGCCTCGATCGCCATGTGGGTGTTCGAGTTCGTCGTCAGCACCCAGGAGGTCTGGATGCGGTGGCTCCGGGCGTGGGGAAGCCGCCTGCGGCGGTCGCGTCCACCGGTTCCCGGGCCCACCGGCGGCGAGGCAGGCACTTGAGCGAACAGGACAGGTCCCCGCTCCGGCGACCGAGGGTCCGCCAGGTCGGGAGGACCGTGTTCTCCCTCGTGGTGGTGGCCGTCATCTATTTCGGGGTGCTCCCCCAGATCGCGGACGTCGGTGAGGTGTGGCACCAGATACGGGCGATGACGCCGATCGAGGTCACGACCTTGGTATTGGTCGCCGTCTGGAACCTGACCACCTACCTGTTCGTCGTCCTGCCCGCCCTCCCGGGCCTCACCTGGGGCCAGGGAGTCGTCGTCACCCAGTCGACGACGGCGGCGTCCAACGTGCTCCCGGCCGGGGCGGCGGTGGGCATCGGGATGACCTACGCCATGTACTCGTCATGGGGGTTCCCCCGGTCGGCGAGCACTCTCGCCATCCTCGTCTCCGGCGTCTGGAACACGTTCATGAAGCTGGCGCTGCCCGTGCTGGCGCTGGCCCTACTCGCGCTGCAGGGTGACGCCAACATTGCGCGGGTCACCGCCGGCCTCGTCGGCATCGGCGCCCTCCTGGGCGGCATCGGCCTGTTCTGGCTGATGCTCCGCAACGACGACATGGCGCGCCGGGTGGGCGACGGCACCGGCTCAGTCGTGTCCAAGCTTCGCAGGCTGGTGCGCCGGCCGCCGGTGCAGGGATGGGGCGAGGGGGCGGTCAGGTTCCGCTCCCAGACCATCCAGCTGCTGCAGCGGTCGTGGGTGTCGTTGACCGTCGGGGGCGTGGTCAGCCACCTCTCCCTGTTCGTCGTCCTGCTGGTGGCCCTGCGCCATGTCGGCGTGTCCGAACGGGAGGTGGGTTGGGTCGAGGTCCTTGCCTCGTTCGCCTTCGTCCGCCTCCTCTCGGCCCTGCCCATCACGCCCGGCGGCGTCGGGGTGGTGGAGCTGGGCCTGACCGCCGCCCTGGTCACCGCCGGCGGTGGCAAGGCGCAGGTGGTCGCTGCCGTCCTCATCTTCCGGGCCCTCACCTACCTGCTGCCCGTCCCCCTCGGCCTCGTCTGCTACGTCATCTGGCGCCGCCGGTCGTCGTGGCGTAAGGCGCCGGAGCCCGAGCCCCCGCCCGCCCCGGCCGTCCTCGGGGGACCGGGGACCTGATGCTGCTCAACCACCGCCGGGCGGGAAGGCTCGCTTTCGTCTTCGTGGTGCTGGGCGCCCTGCTGCTGGCAGCGGTGGCCTATTCGTCCACCCTGTCCGTCGTCCAAGAGGTCGACGACGCCTGGCGCAGCCTGATGATCGACCTCCGGGTGTCGCCGCTGGTGTGGGTGGCCAAGGTGCTCGCCTTCGTGGGCAGCCCCTGGATCAACTGGCCGCTCCGCGTCGCCGCCCTCGCCCTCCTCGCCGTGAAAAGGCGGTGGGTGCAGCTCACCGCCTTCGCCCTCGCCATCGTGACCTCGGAGCTGTTGATCGGTCCCGTGAAGGCGCTGTACGAGCGCCCCCGGCCGCCGGCGAGCGTCGTGGCCACCCACGGGTTCTCGTTCCCGTCGGGGCATGCCGTGGCCGGAGCGGTGACGGCCGTGGGGCTCGTCCTCGTGCTGCTGCCGCCGGGGCCCCGGCGCTGGGCGTGGGAGGTGCGGGCCGCCATCTACGCCTCGCTGATGGCGTTGAGCCGCACCTACCTGGGTGTGCACTGGTTGTCCGATGTGCTGGCGGGCGGGCTCTTGGGCGTCGGCCTGGCCGTGGGATGGCCGGCGCTCCTGCAGGAGATCCGCGACGTCCGGCTGCCCCGGCGCCGGGCGCGAGCACCCTCCTGAGGTCGTGCGCCCGGTGTGCCGTCGGCAAGTATGGCGGTGATGCTCCGCCGCCCGGTCAGCTCAGGGTCGGGACAGCCCGTGCTGGGCGAGCCAGGTGCGCGCCACCTCCGCCGGCGGGCGGCCGTCGACGTCGACCTGGCGATTCAGGGCGACGAGGTCCTCGGTGTGCAGGTGCCCGGTCACCGCGTCGAGCACCTCACGCAGGCGCTCGCCGTGCCGGCGCAGGGCGTCGGTGCGCACCACCGGGAGGAGGTTCTCGGCCGGCTGCAGGCGACGGTCGTCCTCGAGGAGCACGAACTTCTCCGCCGCCGGGCTGGTGGTGAAGACAATGGCCGCGTCGACCTCCTCGCCCTCCAGGGCGGCGACCGTCTCCGGACCGCTGCCGTCGAGGGGCCGGAACTCCTTGAAGGCCAGGCCGTACGTCGACCGCAGCCCGAGCAGGCAGAAGGGCCGCTCGGGGCACTCCGGAGGCCCTCCGAAAACCAGGTCCCCCGCCACCGTGGCCAGGTCGCTGATGCGGGTCAGGCCGAGCCGCTCGGCCGTCTGACGGGTGACGGCCACGCCATTCTGGTTCTGGCCCGGCGCCGGCGCGAGCGCGGTGACGCCCCGAGCCTCGAAGATCTGCCGCAGCAACGGGTAGGCGGTGGCCGTGTCGGTGAGGGCGGTGCCCAATGTGCCCTCGTGCAGGAACCGCAGGGCGGTCCCCAGGTACTCCGGCACCACGTCGAGGGCGCCCTGTTCGAGGGCTGGCTCCACCACCTCGCGCGACCCCAGCCCGGGCGCCCGCTGCACGGAGAATCCCGCCGCCTCCAGGGCCTGGGCGTAGATCTCCCCCACCGTGCCGCTCTCGGAGAAGTCGAACGACCCGACGATGATGCCGCGGGCAGTGTCGCCCGTCGTCTCCCCTCGTTCCCCACCGCCGTCGCCGCCCCCACCGCAGGCCGCGATGAGGAGGCCCAGGGCGATGACTGATGTCCCCAGGCGCCGATGGGGAGGGAGCCGCACGACGGCATTGTCCCACGAGCACAACACTCCTCCGGCCGTCCGGCCCACCCGCCGGCGCCCGTCCGGCGCCGCTCCTCCCCTACCCAAGGACCTGCGGGTCAGCGGCCTGGTGTGGGCCGCCCTGGCCGGCGCCGTGCTCCTCTTCTGGCTGGTGGTCTTCCTCACCGGCCGGCGGCCGAGTGCCGACCTGGTCGACCGGACGATCCTCCGTGAGGTGGCCGACTGGCGCACGCCGAGCCTGACCCGGGTCATGCGCTGGGTGCAGTGGCTGGGCGACGAGCGTGTGCTCCTCGCCGCCAACGGAGTGATCCTCGTCGTCGCCATCGCCTTCCGGCGGTTCCGTCACGTGCTGGTGCTGGTCGGCTGCGTCCTCTTCGCCATCTGGGTCGCCGGGGTCGTCGAGATCGTGCTCGCCCGCCCACGGCCGGTGAACGTGCCCATCCTCGGCGAGTGGAACGGGTTCTCGCATCCCTCGCGCCCGATGGTCGGCCTCGGCCTCACCCTGGTGAGCGCCGCCTACACGCTGGTGCCGCAGGGACGCTGGCGGGTGGCCCGGGGGCCCGAGGTCCCCCCCGAGCAGGACCGGACGTCGCCGGTCGTATGGGTGATCGGAGGCTCCCTGCTCGTGCTCGCCTTCGCCCAGATCTACCTGGCGGTGGAGAACCCCAGCGACGTGCTCATCGGTGCGATCGTCGGCGTCGCCATCCCCACCGTCGCCTTCCGCATGATCGCCCCGCCGTCCGCCCACGTTGATGTGTGCCGTTCGCTGGCGCCGGTAGGTGATCGGGAAGACCTCGGCGGGGGCGATCATGCGGAAGGCGACGGTGGGGATGGCGACGCCGACGATCGCACCGATGAGCACGTCGCTGGGGTTCTCCACCGCCAGGTAGATCTGGGCGAAGGCGAGCACGAGCAGG
>DASZJY010000266.1:0-2971 GCA_035947635.1 Acidimicrobiales bacterium
CCTCGGCGGCAGCCAAGCTGGAGGAGGCGTGCGCCGCATCGACCGGCCGGGCCAGCACC
This sequence comes from Acidimicrobiales bacterium, assembly GCA_035947635.1. Taxonomy (GTDB): domain Bacteria; phylum Actinomycetota; class Acidimicrobiia; order Acidimicrobiales; family AC-14; genus DASZJY01. The sequence continues at coordinate 60 of DASZJY010000266.1, forward strand.
ACCGCCGAGATCGGCGACGTCATCGCAGAAAGGGTGTAGGGCAATGCCACTGCAGAAGGTCGATCGGATCTGGATGGACGGCGAGCTCGTCGCCTGGGACGACGCCCGGGTCCACATCCTCACCCACTCGCTGCACTATGGCAGCGGCGTGTTCGAGGGCATCCGCGCCTACACGACCAGCCGGGGCCCGGCCGTCTTCCGGCTCACCGACCACATCCACCGGCTCTTCGACAGCGCCAAGATCTTCCTGATCGACATCCCGTGGACGCCCGAGCAGCTGGTTGAGGCGGTGAAGGAGACGATTCGAGTCAACGGGCTCGACGCGTGCTACATCCGTCCCCTCGTCTACCTCGGGTACGGCGAGATGGGGCTCAACCCGCTGCCCTGCCCGGTCAACGTCTCCATCGCCGTCTGGCCCTGGGGCACCTACCTGGGCGACGAGGGGCTGCGTCGTGGGGTGCGCACGAAGATCTCCACCTGGCACCGCCACAGCCCCAATGCCGTCCCGGTGGCGGCCAAGGGCACCGGCGGGTACCTGAACTCCTCGCTGGCCAAGGTGGAGGCCCTGAAGGCGGGCTACGACGAGGCCATCCTCCTGTCGCCTCAGGGGTACGTGAGCGAGTGCACGGGGGAGAACCTCTTTGTCGTGAAGAACGGCCGCATCCTCACGCCGCCGGTCGCCGCCGGCGCCCTCGAGGGCATCACCCAGGACTCGGTGACAACCATCGCCCGGGACCTCGGGTACGAGATCGTCGAGGCCAACCTGCTCCGCACCGACCTGTACCTGGCCGAGGAGGCCTTCCTGACCGGCACCGCCGCCGAGGTGGTCCCCATCCGCTCGGTGGACGACCGCGAGATCGGCGACCCCGGGCCCATCACGCGCGCCATCCAGGAGACGTACTTCGCCACCGTGCGCGGGGAGGTCGACCGTTACAAGGAATGGTTGGAACATGTCAACAGCTAGCCAGCACCACGTGGGCACACACGTCCCCTTGCCCGAGCTGCCGGCGGCCGTCGACATCTACGACACCACCCTGCGCGACGGGAGCCAGCAGGAAGGGCTGTCGCTCACCGTCGACGACAAGCTCCGCGTGGCGGCCCAGCTCGACCACCTGGGCGTCGCCTACATCGAGGGGGGCTGGCCGGGCGCCAACCCCAAGGACGACGAGTTCTTCCAGCGGGCCCCTGCGGAGCTGAAGCTGCAGACGGCGACGTTGGTGGCGTTCGGATCGACCCGTCGGCCCCGGTCCAAGGCCGACTCCGACGAGACGCTGCGGCACCTGGTCAAGGCCAACACGTCGGCGGTGTGCATCGTCGCCAAATCGTGGGACCGCCACGTCCTGGAGGCCCTTCGCACCGACCTCGACGAGGCGGTGGCCATGGCCTACGACTCGGTCGAGTACCTCCGTCACGCCGGGCTACGGGTGTTCTTCGACGCCGAGCACTTCTTCGACGGCTACCGGCGCAACCCCGAGTTCAGCCTGCGCGTCCTCGCCGCCGCCGAGGAGGCGGGGGCGGAGGCGCTCGTGTTGTGCGACACCAATGGCGGCACCCTGCCCGACCAGGTCGAGCGGGTGCTGTCCGAGGTACGGACGTACACGTCGGCCCAGCTCGGCGTGCACTTCCACAACGACGGCGGGTGCGCGGTGGCCAACACGCTGACCGGCGTCCGCCACGGGGCGACCCAGGTGCAGGGCTGCATCAACGGCTACGGCGAGCGCACGGGCAACGCCGACCTGTGCGCTGCCATCCCCAACCTCGCTCTGAAGATGGGGGTCCGCACCATCGAGCCCGAGCGCCTGGAGCGGCTGACGCCGGTGGCACACCACATCGCCGCGCTGGTGAACATCGCGCCCGACAGCCAGCAGCCCTACGTCGGGCAGTCGGCCTTCGCCCACAAGGCGGGGCTGCACACGTCGGCCATCGCCCGGGGCCGCGACCTCTACGAGCACGTGCCGCCCGACACGGTGGGCAACGGCACGCGGTTCGTGGTGAGCGAGCTGGCCGGCCGCTCGACCATCCAGCTCAAGGCGGAGGAGCTCGGCCTCGACCTCGAGTCGGCGTCGTTGGCCGGCATCCTCGAGCGGCTGAAGGAGCTGGAGCACCGGGGCTACCACTTCGAGGTGGCCGACGGCTCCCTCGAGCTGCTGATGCGGGAGGCCAACGGCTGGCGGCAGACGTTCTTCCGCCTCGAGTCGTTCCGGGTCATCACCGAGCAGCGCGAGGACGGCACCTTCGTCACCGAGGCCACCATCAAGGTGCACTCCGGTGACCAGCGCCACATCGCCACCGCCGAGGGCAACGGGCCGGTGAACGCTCTCGACCGGGCCCTGCGCCAGGCCATCGGCCAGGCCCACCCGAGCCTGGCCCACGTGCACCTCACCGACTACAAGGTGCGGGTGCTCGACACGGAGAAGGGCACGGCCGCGGTCACCCGCGTGCTCATCGACTCCACCGACGGAGAAAGCACGTGGTCGACCATCGGCGTATCCGAGAACATCATCGAGGCGTCGTGGCAGGCGTTGTCCGACTCGATCGTCTACGGGCTCCTCCAGAGCGAGGAGCAGGAAGAGGACCCCGACTGATGGCCGCCCCCGATTACGTGCCCGTCCCGCTCTCCGACCAGCCCCGTCGGGCGCTCGACCTGCCGCCGCCCCAGCACTGGATGGCCGACCGTCCGGGCGACCTCGACCGGGGCCAGCCCCTCGGCCCCAAGCTCGGGCGTCCGGGGCCCGACCAGGGCTACGCCCTCAAGCTGGCGGACATCATCCGCCCCCGGATCAAGGTGGGCGAAGGCGAGCACGTCGACGACGCGCTGGCCGGTGCGGTGGCGGTGGCGCTCAAGCGGGCGTCGCTCTTCGGCCGGGCGCCGGTGATGCTCGACCTCGAGCTCGCCCTGCGGCTGTGGGGCT
>DASZJY010000267.1:0-7243 GCA_035947635.1 Acidimicrobiales bacterium
CGGAAGACGGCGGAGACGACGTCGGCCGCTCCGGCCAGCGCGAGCAGGGCCAGCCCGACGGGGAGCCAGGGGACGAGCCCGAAGACGGCGATGGCGGCGCCCCAGGCCACGACCGCCCAGATGACGGCGAGCCCCTGGCGCCGCACCGAGGCCACCCAACCGGTGAGGAGGGCGCCGACGAGGGCGCCCAGGCCAGGGGCGGCGTAGAGCAAGCCGACGGTGCCCGCCCCGCCCCCGTAGAGGCTCGTGCCGAGGGCGGGGAACAGGGCCCGGGGCATGCCGAACACCATTGCGTTGATGTCGATGGCGAAGGTGCTGACGAGGAGACGCCGGCCCCGGAGGAAGCGCAGCCCCTCGGCGATCGACGCCACCCCCGCCCGGGTGCCGCCGCCCTCGGGCGGCTGTGGCCGGATGGCCATCACCGTGGCCATGGCCACCACGAAGGTGGAGACGTCGAGCCAGTAGGCGGACGCCAGGCTGATCTGGCCGATGACCAGGCCGGCGAGGGCGGGCCCTGCCACCAGCCCCACCTGCATGAGGATCTGGCCGAGGGCGGAGGCGGCGTGGATCCGCTCCCTCCCGACCATCCTCGGCATCATGGCGTTGCGGGTGGGCAGGTCGATGCCCGACAGCCCGGCGATGAGCGCGCTGAGGAGGTAGATCGGCCACAGGGCGGGCTTGTCGAGGGAGGCGTTGAGGGCCAGGCCGACACTGGCCAGGGCGAGCAGCACCTGGGTGACGAGCAGGAGCTTGCGCCGGTCGACGGCGTCGGCCACCGCCCCGCCGGCGAGCGTGAGCCCCACGAGGGGGCCGAGGTTGACGAGGCCAACCAGACCCACCGCCAGGGAGGACTTCGTCAGCAGGTACACCTGGTAGGGGATGGCGACCGCGGTCACCTGCCGGCCCAGCCACGAGACGGCCTGGCCCCAGAACAGCCAGCGGTAGTCCCTGGACTCCCGCAGCGGCGACAGGTCGACGAACAGCTGCCGCCGCGCCGCCGGGCGCGGCGGCCCGGCGCCGCCGGCGGGCTCGGCGGGCGGGACCGGCTGGGTCACGTCGAGACCCTCCCGTCACAGCCACTTGACCCCAACTGATCGGCGAAGTGGCCCTCCGGCGACCACCTGGCCGAACAGTTGACCCTGAACGGCTCGGTCCCGGGCAACTTTGCGGACGGCGACCGCGAGACCCTGCTGCCGCAGCCACCTGAGCCGAACTGATCGGCGAAGTGGCTCTCCAGCGACCGCTTGGCCGAACAGTTCGGCCGGAACGGCCCGGGCGGACGCCCGGGCGGGCGTGCGGCCGCCGGGACCGGCGGCCAGCGACGGAGGGTCACCCGCTCGGCTCCGGGGCGGGCTGGCAGCTCGGGCACCAGTAGGCCCGGCGGGCCTGCTCGCCCTGCAGGGCGGACTGGATGGGAGTGGCGCACCGCCGGCACGGGCGGCCGGTGCGGCGGTAGACCCAACGAGGGGCGGGACGACCGCCGGCGGCGCCGCCGCGGTCGATGCCGGCGCTTTCCCGCATGAGGCGGCGGGCGGTGGTGACGATCCGGTCGAGCTCGTCGTCGGAGAGGGCGCCCTGCGGCGTCCGGGGATGGCGGCCTTCGAGGAACACGGCCTCGTTCCGCCAGATGTTGCCGATGCCGGCCACCACTCGCTGGTCGAGCAGCAGCTCCCCCACCGGGATGTCCGAGGGGCGGGCTCGGGCTCGGCGGCGCACCTCGTCGAGCTCGAACGGCTCCCCCAGCACGTCGGGCCCCAGCCGGGCCAGGGCGGGGTGGACGTGTTCGGCCTTGGCGGCCAGGAGCTCGACCACCGGTGCGTTGAAGCACACGGCCACCCGGTCGCCGCACACGAGCACGAGCCGGGCCTGGTGGGCCGGGCGTCGCCACCGGTCGCCGGCCGAGTACACGTGCCACGACCCGCTCATCCGCAGATGGGTGTGCAGGACCTGGCCCGAGCCGAACCGCAGGAGCAGGTGCTTCCCCCACGCCTCGACCCACGCCACCTGTTGGCCGACCAGGCGGTCGACAGGGACGTCCGGCACGGCGGTGGTCGCCTCGGTGACCTTCCGGCCGCCGAGCCACCGCTGCAGCGTCGCCGCGGTGCGATAGAGGGTGTCACCTTCGGGCACGAGCCGAGGCTACCGACGGGAGCCCCGACGACGGCCCGGTTCCCGCCCCGTCGCCGTGGGCAGGCTCGTCCCATGACCGAGTTCGGCTACACGATGATGAGCGAGCAGGCCGGGCCCAAGCAGCTGGTGGCCGACGCGGTGGCCGCCGAGCAGGCCGGCTTCGACTTCGCGGTGATCTCCGACCATTACTTCCCGTGGCTGGACGCCCAGGGCCACTCCCCCTACGCCTGGAGCGTCCTCGGGGCGGTCGCCCAGGCCACCGAGCGGCTGCCGCTCATGACCTACGTGACCTGCCCGACCATGCGGTACCACCCGGTGATCGTGGCCCAGGCGGCGGCGACGGTGCAGCTGCTGTCCGACGGGCGCTTCATTCTCGGCCTGGGGTCGGGCGAGAACCTCAACGAGCACGTCGTCGGCGGCGGCTGGCCGTCGGTCGACGTGCGCCATCACATGCTGCGGGAGGCGATCGAGATCATTCGCGCCCTGTGGGGCGGTGACTACGTCAACCACGACTGCGGCCCCGAGGCGGCGACATGCTGGCCGCGGTCGAGCCCTCCAGTGATCTGGTGGAGACCTTCGAGGCGGCCGGCGGTTCGGGGAAGCCTCGGGTCGGCCAGGTGCCCGTGTCCTTCGACCGCGACGAGGAGGCCGCCGTCGCCCGAGCCCACGAGCAGTTCCGCTGGTTCGCCGGCGGGTTCAAGGTCAACGCCGAGTTGCCGGGCACGGCCGCGTTCGACGCCGCCTCACAGTTCGTCCGGCCCGAGGACGTGGCCGAGGAGATCCCGTGCGGCGCCGACGTGGACAAGGCGGTGGAGGCGGTGCGGCCCTTCGTCGACGCCGGCTTCACCCACGTGGCTCTGGTCCAGGTGGGGGAGGACCACCAGGACGAGTTCATCGAGTGGGCCGGGCAGGAGCTCCTGCCCGCCCTGCGTTCTCTCTAGGTCAGGCGCCCGGCGCAGCCGTCCGGCGGACGGTGCCCACCTCGCAGGTGAGGGGGCCCTTGGCGTCGGCCAGGCCTCTGATGTCGAACGGGGCCGTGGTGCCGGACTCGACGTCTGCGATGGTGTCGACGCCCTCGCTCACCCGGTTGCCGGCGCTGTCGTGGAACTCGATGCGGATGAAGAAGTTGCTCGTCTTCGACGAGGTGTTCCTCACCGAGCCGATGGCGTGAGGCTTCTCGGTGTCGGTGCCGGGCACGCAGGTGTTGATCGTTGCGTCGTTCGTGGGGCTGTCCGCCCCGCAGGCGGAAAAGGTGGCGACCAGGAAGGTGATTGCCACCGGAAGAAGCAGTCGCTTGGACACGGATCCCTCTCCTTGCTCCACAAGCGCTTGTTCCCAGGCGAGACGCCGAGAAACCTCGCCGTGTCGCCGTCAGCCGTAGCGCACCAGACCGCGCGGCGACGGGACGAACCCGGCCGCCCGCAGCACCGGCTCGAGGGTGTCGTCGTAGCGCTCGACGGCCAGTCGGCGGGCCCTGCCGCTGGCCACCAACTGGTCGAGGGCGGCGACGGCCCGGTCTTCCCAGGTGCCGTCGAACGGGCGCAAAGCCACCAGGCCCCGCCCGCCCCGTTCGACGTAGAGGGCGGCCTCCCCCTCGACGAGAACGACGTAGGCACCGGCGACCCGGCGGAGACCGCCAACCGGCCACGGGAGGGCGAGGCCGTAGGCGTTGGCCGGATCCGTCGCCGCCAGGATGAGTGCCTCGCCATCGGTCGCCGGCCCGTGCTCCCGCCGGGCCCGTAGGCGGTCGACCGCACCCGGAAGGGCGAACTGGGCGCCACCCATGCCCGCCACGAAGTAGCCCCGCCGCACCCGGCCCGACTCCTCCATCGCCCGCAGCACGGGGTAGACGGCGGCGAACCCGCCGGCGTGCCCCTCCGCCCGGACCGCCTCGCGCGTGAGCACGCCGTGGCGGTCGAGCAGAACAGCGGCGAGGGCATGGGCCCGCTCGGTCGGGGCCACGGTCTCGGTAGGAAGGTCGACGTCGACGAGCGACCAACGGCCCTGGGCGCGGGGCGGCCCCAGCACGGTGAGAGACCCGAGGTTCGGGCGACCGCGGCGGCGCGAAGGCTTCCCCCGCCCCGAGCGCCCGCCTCCTGCCAGGGCGCGCAGCGGGGCGAAGGAGTCGTTGGTGACCTCTCCGGCCCACACGAGGTCCCACAGGGCGTCGAGGACGGCCCTGTCGTCGGCCCTGTCGTCGGCCCTGTCGTCGGCTCCGACGGTGGAGGCCAGCTCGCGGAAGAAGCACGCTCCCCGGCGCGAGAGCACCTCGCGCAGGCGCTCGTGCTCGTCGCCGGAGGGTCGGTCACCCGCAGAGCCGCGCAACGGGCGCACGGCGCCGGCCCGCTCGCGAACGAATAGCATGACCTTGCCGTCGTCGGTGCCGAGCGGCCCCGCCCCGACCCACACGACCTCACCCGCGGCGGCCAGCTCGTCGAGGAGCCGCGGCGAGTAGTCCCCGACCCGGACCGGGAGCACGTCGCGTTCGAGGACCGACGCCGGGATGGCGACGCCCTGGAGCTGGGACACCACCTCGTAGAGGCGCTCGAGCCCGGTGGCCCCCGAGCTCACGCCCTGCCACGCCGGGAGGAACCTCGCCAGCACCGCGGTGTCGACCGGCTCCACCTCCTTGCGCAGGGCCGAGAGCGACCGCTGCCGGAGCGACCGGAGCACCTCGGGGTCGGACCACTCGCGAGACGCGCGACCACTCCGTTCGGCCACGGAGGCGGCACTCCGTTCGGCCACGGAGGCGGCGGGGCGGAACTCGCCGCGCAGGAGCAGGCCGGCGTCGGCCCGGCGGGTCAACAGCCCCTCGACGGCGCCGGCGGGCAGGCCGAAGCGATTGGCCGGCTCCTCGGTGGTGAAGGGGCCGTGGGTGCGGGCCCAGCGACCGAGCAGCGACCCGAGCGGGTCGTCGACCGGCTCGAGGAAGGCGTCGGGGAGGCCAGGCGGCGGCACCACGCCGAGGCCGTCGCGGTAGCGGCCGGCGTCCTCGGCGAGGATCAGCCGGGGCTCGCCCGCCACCCGGACCTCCACGGCTCGGCGGGCCTCGAGGAGGACGTCGGCGAAATCGGCGACCGACCGCGCCCGCAGCTCCTGCCGGGTCAGGTCGCCGAGACGGCGGAGCAGGTCGGACGCCTCATCGGCGTCGCGCGCCCAACGCCGCTCGTCGAGGCACTGGAGATCGGCCACCAGGGCGTCGAGGGCGTGGGGGTGGATGAGCTCCCGCAGCTCATCGGCGCCCAGCAGCTCGGCCAGCATCTCCCGGTCGAGGGTGAGGGCCTGGGCCCGGCGCTCGCCCAGCGGGGCGTCGCCCTCGTACAGGAAGTTGGCGACGTAGGAGAAGGCCAGCGACTGGGCGAACGGCGATGGCGACGGAGTGTCGACCGAGACCACCCGCACGGTGCGAGCCCGGATGGCGGTCATCAGCTCGGTCAGCGCGGGGAGGTCGAAGACGTCGCGCAGGCACTCGCGGTAGGTCTCGAGAAGGATCGGGAACGAGCCGTGGCGCGACGCCACTGCCAGCAGGTCGGCGGCCCGCTGGCGCTGCTGCCACAGCGGCGTACGCGACCCGGGGCGGCGCCGGGGGAGCAGCAGGGCCCGGGCCGCGTTCTCCCGGAAGCGGGCGGCGAACAGCGCGCTGTTGGCCAGCTCGCCAACCACCAGGTCTTCAACCTCCTCGGGATCGAGGAGGATCGACTCGACCGGCGGTGACTCGTCGGCCTCGGGCAGCCGGACGACGACGCCCTCGTCGCTCCACATCGTCTGCACCTCGAGCCCCAGCCGAGAGCGCACCTTGGCCTCGATGGCGAGCGCCCACGGGGCGTGGACCCGTCCGCCGAGCGGGGAGAGCACGCAGATGCGCCAGTCGCCCAGCTCGTCGCGGAAGCGCTCGACCACCACTTGGCGGTCGCTGGGGAGGGTCCCGGTGACCGACCGCTCCTCGGCCAGGTAGGCGCGCAGGTTGCGCAGGGCGAGGGGGTCGAGCGAGCACTCCTCGGCCAGGCGCTCGTCGGACCAGCCGTCCACCTCGCGGAGGAAGGCGCCCACCGCCCGGCCCAGCTCGGCCGGGCGCCCGAGGCCGTCGCCGTGCCAGAACGGCATCTTCCCGGGCTCGCCCGGAGCAGGGGTGACGATCACCCGGTCGCGGGTGATCTCCTGGATGCGCCAGGTGGAGGCGCCCAGGACGAACGTCTCGCCCACGCGGCTCTCGTAGACCATCTCCTCGTCGAGCTCGCCGACACGGACGCCGTGGTCCCTGCCGTCGGAGCCGGCCGGCGTGAAGACGCCGTACAGGCCCCGGTCGGGGATGGTGCCTCCGCTGGTGACCGCGAGCATCCGGGCGCCGGGCCGAGCCCGGAGCGTCCCTTCCACCCGGTCCCAGTTGATCCGCGGACGGAGCTCGGCGAAGTCGTCGGACGGGTAGCGGCCGGCCAGCATGTCCAGCACGCCTTCGAGCAGCGCCGGCGTGCAGTCGGCGAACGGGTAGGCGCCCGACGTCACCTCGGCCACCTCGTCGAGGGTCACGTCCTCGACCGCGCACATGGCCACGATCTGCTGGGCCAGGACGTCGAGGGGGTTGCGTGGGACTCTCGTCTCCTCGATCAGCGCCGCCTTCATGCGCATGACCACGACCGCCGCCTCGACCAGGTCGTCGCGGAACTTCGGGAAGATGCGGCCGCGCGACGGCTCGCCGACCTTGTGCCCGGCCCGGCCGATGCGCTGCAGCCCAGCGGCTACCGACGTCGGCGACTCGACCTGCACGACGAGGTCGATGGCGCCCATGTCGATGCCGAGCTCCAGGCTGCTCGTGGCCACCAAGGCGGGCAGGGTGCCCGCTTTGAGGGCGTCCTCGATGTCCAGACGCTGCTCCCGAGCGACCGAGCCGTGGTGAGCGCGCACCAGGTCGCGCCCGGCGAGGTCGTTGAGGCGGGCGGCCAGGCGCTCGGCCAGCCGGCGGGAGTTGACGAAGATGAGCGTGGAGCGGTGGGCTTCGATGAGCTCGAGCAGCACCGGGTGGATGGCCGGCCAGATGGAGTGCCGGGCCTCGGGCTGGCCGGCGGCGGGGCCCGAAAGGACCTCGCCGTCGTCGACGGGCTTGCCCAGCTCGGAC
>DASZJY010000268.1:0-5851 GCA_035947635.1 Acidimicrobiales bacterium
TCGGCGACGGTCGCCAGATGCCCGTCCACGTACGCCCGCGAGCGGCCCTGGCGGGGCACGACCCGGGCCAGCACCGTCTCCTCGTCGCCGTCGACGAACCTGCCCTCGGCCCGCGCCTCCGGTGCCCCCGGCCGCACGAGCACCGGGTCGGCCCGACCTCCGACCAGGAGCTCGATGGCCTCGACCACGAGCGTCTTGCCCGCGCCCGTCTCACCGGTGAGGGCCGTCATGCCCCCCTCGAAGACGAGGTCGAGGTCGTCGATGACGCCGAGGTCTTTGACGTGCAGCTCGGCGAGCATCAGCGGTCGGCGAGGCCGAACTTCGACTTCAGCACCCGGTAGAAGTGCCAGGGGCCGAGCGACACGAACCGGGCGACCTCCTCGGCGGCGGTGCAGGTGATCGTGCTGCCCGGGGCCAGCGGCCCGAGCTCGCGCCCATCGACGATGAAGCGGGCGGGGCGGTCGAGCACCTCCAGGCGCAGGACCTGGGCAGGGGCGAACACGAGGCTCCGGTCGAAGGCCATGTGGGGCGACACCGGAGTGAGCAGGAGGGCGCGGTGCTGGGGGGCGATGATCGGCCCCCGGGCGGAGAAGGCGTAGGCGGTCGAGCCGGTGGGCGTCGCCACGATGAGCCCGTCGGCGGCGTAGCTGGTGAAGAACTCGTCGTCCACGTGCACACCGACGTGCACGACCTGGCCGGCCGAGGCCTTCTCCACCACCGCCTCGTTCAGGGCGAGTAGCGGCTCGGGCTGCAGGCCCTCGTCGGCGGCGGGGCTGCCCGGGGCGGCGGTCACCCGCACGCACAGCAGGAGGCGCTCCTCGAGGACCACGTCGCCGGCCACCACCCTGGCCATCGCCTCGATGAGGGCGTCGGGCTCGACGTGGGCGAGGTAGCCGAGGCGCCCGACGTTGACGCCCAGCACCGGCACCTCGTGGCAGGCGACGAGGGAGACGGTGCGCAGGATGGTGCCGTCGCCGCCCAGGCTCACGGCCACATCGGCCCCCGGGCCGACCTCGTCGGGCGGGCACCCGTACTTGGCCAGGCCGGAGGCGCTGGCGTCCTCCTCGGGCACGCGCACCTCGTGGTCGTGGGCCGTCAGCCAGTCGGCCGCCTGGTGGGCCAGCTCGACGGCGCGCCGGCGACCGGTGTTCAGGACGAGCGCGACCGTCGCCACCGGCTCAGCTCCCCCTGCCCGCCCGGCGCAGGCCACCGGCGGCGTCCACCACGGCGTCGAGGTCGACGCCGCTCGGAGCTCGGAGCGGGCCGGGCACCAAGTGGGCGAGGAACTCGACGTTGCCCCTCGCCCCGAGCAGCGGCGACACCATGATCCCCATCATCGCGGCCCCGGCGTCGGCGAACGCGGCACCGATGTCCTCGAGAGCCCGCCGCCACACCTCGGGATCGGATATGACGCCGCGTCCCCGGTCGGCCTCTCGTCGCCCCGCCTCGAACTGGGGCTTGACCAGCACGACGATGTCAGCGCCTTGGCCGCTCACACCGACCAGTGCCGACGCCACCAGGCGGAGGGAGATGAACGACAGGTCGGCCACCACGAGGCCGAACGGCCTGCCGGGGCGGTCGAGGGTGGCCAGAGTGAGGTGGCGGACGTTGGTGCGCTCGACGACGGTCACCCGCGGTTGGCGCCGCAGCCGCTCGTGTAGCTGGCCGCGGCCCACGTCCACCGCCGTCACGTGCGCCGCGCCCCGCTGGAGGAGGCAGTCGGTGAAGCCCCCCGTGGAGGCGCCGGCGTCGAGGGCGTCGCGGGCGGCGGGATCGATCGCAAAGGTCTCGAGGGCAGCGGCCAGCTTCTCCCCTCCCCGGCTCACGAAGCGGGCTCCGGCCTCGGCGACGAGCACGGGCTCGTCGGGCTGGACCAGTCGGGCGGGCGTCAGCGCCGGCGCCCCGCCCACGGTGACCCGACCGGCGGCGATCTCCTCACGAGCCCGCTCGCGGCTCGGAGCCAGGCCCCGCCGCACGAGCTCGACGTCGAGCCGTCGCCGCAGCGACGTCAGGTCCCGGAGCCGGGAGCCGCCGGGCCCGCAGCCGGCTTGGCCGCAGGCGTCTTCTTGGCGGTGGTGCCGGCCTTGCGGATCGGAGCGCCCTTGGTGGCGGCCTTCTTGGTGGCCTTGGCCATCTTCTTGACCCGTGCCGCCGGGGGCTCGCTGGCGGGGGCGGCAGGCGGGGCCGGCCGCAGCTCGTCGATCTTCGCCTCGAGGCGGGCGATGTCGTCGGCGGTGGCCACGCCCATGCCGCCGAGTTGCTCGCGGATCTCCCGCCGGATGAGCTCCCGGAGGTCGTCGCTGACCTTGCGGCTGCGGGCGAGGACATCGTCGATCGCCTGCTGCGCCCGCCCCTTGCGGAGGTCCCCCGCCTCGACCCACTCCTTGACGACCGTCTCGGCCCGCTCGCGCGACATGTCCAGGAAGGACGTGCCCGCCTCGATCGTCCGCTTGAAAAGGTCGGTCTTGGCCATCGATGGCGCCTCCCAGGTCGCCGAGCAGCGTCGAATCCTCCGTCAACGAGGGTAGCCACGGCGCCGGGGACCGACAACGGGGGGCTACGGGGCCCACGCCTACACTCCGGGCGGTGGTGATCCCCCTCAAGGACGAGAACCCCACGAGTCGGGTCCCGTGGGTCACCATCCTCCTCATCGCCGTCAACGTCGTCGTCTTCGTGTTCGTGCAGCGGCCGTACGAGCGGGGGCTCAGCGAGGCGAACTTCAGCTTCGAGTTCGCCGCCATCCCGTGCGAGGTCGTGAGCGGCCGTCCGCTCACCACCGAGGAATACGGCGCCACGTTGTTCGAGAGCGACACGGAGGCGTGCGAGTCGAGCGCCGAGGGCGAGCTCGACGATGCCCGGTTCCCCGGGAAGCAGGTGTACCTGGCCGTGCTCTACTCGATGTTCCTGCACGGGAGCTGGCTGCACATCGCAGGCAACATGCTGTTCCTCTGGGTGTTCGGCAACAACATCGAGGACCGGATGGGCCCGTTGCCGTACCTGGCCTTCTACCTGCTCGCCGGGCTGGCCGCCGCCGCCGCCCACGTGGCGGTTCAGCCGAACAGCACGGTGCCGGTGGTGGGTGCCTCGGGCGCGGTGGCCGGCGTGATGGGCGCCTACCTCGTGCTCTTCCCCAACGTTCCCATCCGGTCGCTCTTGATCTTCGTCATCGTCCTGTTCCGGGACATCCCGGCCAAGTGGCTGCTCGGCTTCTGGTTCGTGTCGCAGTTCTTCATCAACCCGGCCGAGGGCGTGGCATGGGTGGCTCACGTGGGTGGCTTCGTCTTCGGCGCCCTGGTGGCCCTCGTGCTGCGCGACCGTCTGCGCCCGGAGAGGGTGCGACCGGCGGTCTATTAGCGACGGGCGGTTCCCGTACCGGGTGCCGCCACGTGCTACCAAGGGGCCGTGCCCCGCTTCGAGCCCTTTCCCGTCGTGCGCTACGACACCGAGCGGGTCTCGCTCGACGACGTGGTGGCGCCCCCCTACGACGTGATCGGCGACGACGAGCGCCACCGGCTCGAGGCCCGCAGCCCGTACAACGTGGTGCGGGTCGACCTCTCCCGGGACACCGACGGGGCCGACCGGTACGAGGTGGCCCACTCCCGCTTCGAGCAATGGCTGGCCGAAGGCGTTCTCGTCACCGAGCCCGAGCCCGCCTTCTACGTGTACCGCATGGGCTTTCACGACGACGCCGGGCGGTCGCGGCAGACGACGGGCGTGATCGGCGCCCTCGAGCTGGCCCCACCCGACGGCAGCGTGCTCCCCCACGAGCGGACCATGGGCAAGCCCAAGGACGACCGCCTCAAGCTGATGCGGGCGTGTCGGGCCAACCTGTCGGCCATCTGGGGGCTGTCGCTCGCCCAGGGGCTCAGCGAGCTCTGCGACGTGGGGGGTCCACCGGTAGCCCGCTGCACCGACGACGAGGGCGTGCACCACCGGCTCTGGCGTGTGACCCAACCGGCGATGATCGACGCCATCAGCGGTACGGTGGCGTCGGCGCCGGTGGTGATCGCCGACGGTCACCACCGCTACGAGACGGCGCTGGCCTACCGGGACGAGCGCCGGGCCGCCGTAGGCGACCGCCCGGGCGACCACGACCTGGTCCTCGCCTACGTGGTGGAGCTGGCCGACGACCACGTGTCGGTGGGCCCCATCCATCGGCTCCTCTGGGACCTCCCCGACGGGTTCGACCCGGTCGAGGCCCTCTCCTCCGACTTCGAGCTCGGCGACGGCGGGCCTCCCGGGCCCGACCTGCCCGAGCGCCTGGCCGGAGCCGACGCCTCTGCCCTCGTCGTGCCAGGCAGGACCTGGTGGTTGCGGCCCCGCTCCAACGGGAGCACCGACGGCGTGGGCGACGAGCCCGACGCGGCCAAGCTCGAGCGGGCGTTGGCGGCCTGGCCGACCCACAACACCGGCTACCCGCACCGGGCCGCCGACGTGGTGGCGGCGGTTGGCGCCGGCCAGGCCCAGGCCGGTCTCCTGCTGCGGGCGGCGACCGTGGACCAGATCGCCCGCACGGCCAGAGCCGGCCGCCGGATGCCCCCGAAGACGACGTTCTTCCGGCCCAAGCTCCGCACGGGCCTGGTGTTCCGCCGCCTGGCCGACTGACACCGCCCGGGCGCCCCATGGCTGCCGTCACGTGCGTCACTTGCCGTTGCCCGAGGTGGCCAACGCCTCGTCGAGCCGCCCCCGCGCCTTCTCGAGGGCGCCCCGCGCCCGCTTGCCCTGGCGGGCCGACACCACCGTCTCGGCCACGACCTCGGTGCGGCTCTGGGTGCTGCCGCCGGCTCGGAAGAAGCGCCGTCGCACACGGCCGACCACCACCACCCGTTCGCCCACGTCGTGGTCGGCGGCCGCCGCCGGCGCGCCCGGCCAGACCACCGGGACCCCCTCGGCCTTCTCCCCGGGCCGCTCGACGGTGACCTCGTAGGTCACGAGCCGATCGCCCGAGGGCAGCTCCCGCCACTCCGCCGGCCGGGCCAGCCTGCCCACCAGGGCAACCACGTTCGTCATCTCGCCTCCCTGCTCGTCCGCCTGGGCGCGAGCTGCGCCGGCGTCACCGATCGGGGGAAGCGATGGGCGAATCCTAGAAGGGGGGTGTGACAGTTCGGTCGCCCGCCCCCCGGGGCCGGGGGATCAGGAGAGGGCCTGGAGGCGCTCGGCGGTGTCGGCGAGCGAGGGGTCGGCGGTGGCGACCCGGGAGAACAGCTCCCTCGCCCGGGGCGTGTCGCCCACCCGCTCGTAGAGGTCGGCGAGGGCGTACCAGAGCCGGAGGTGGTGGTCGGCCGGGCTGCGCCGAGGCTTGGGGGCGGCCTCCAAGAGCTTGATGGCCTGGTGCAGGTGGCCCTGGTCGGCGAGGGCGCCGGCCGCCACGATGCGGCCCTCGGTGACCAGGGCGGCGGACGGGGAGGCGCTCCGGAGCTCGGCCCACAACTCGTCGGCGGCGGCGAAGCGGCCCAGGGCTCGGTAGCAGTCGGCCAGGACAGGGTGCTGGTCGACCGAGCCCGACAATCGGCGGAAGGCCTCGAGGTGGCCCACCGCCTCCGACCACCGGCCCAGGCGGTACAGCGCGAGGCCGGCGAGCTCGCGCACGGCGGCCACGTCCGACGCCTCCGACAGCACCGGTCGCAGAGCGCGAAGGGCGTCGCGGGGGCGGTCCGCCTCGAGGGCGGCCGCCGCCTCGGCGACCTGGTCCAGAGCCCGACCCGCACGCCTGGGTGCGACGGCTGCGCCGATCTGGCGGGCGACGTCCTCGTCCAACCGTCGTCGGGGCGGGGGCCGGCGGCGCCGTGCGGGCCGCCGCCCAGCGGCCGAGGGCGCATCAGCCTGCCCCGGCTCCTCGACCCACTGCACC
>DASZJY010000269.1:0-2617 GCA_035947635.1 Acidimicrobiales bacterium
CCGCGGCCAACTTCCATCCGGCGGTGATCGAGGCGCACGAGTCGGGCGTCCCGCTGATCGTGCTCACCGCCGACCGGCCGCCCGAGCTGCGCGACACCGGCGCGAACCAGGCGATCGACCAGCTCAAGCTGTTCGGCGCCACCGTCCGCTGGTTCGCCGAGATCGGGGCCCCGATCGACGTCCCCGGTGCCGGTCGCTACTGGCGCTCGGTTGCCTCCCGGTCGGTGGCCGAGGCACTCGGGCCTCCGGCCGGCCCGGTCCACCTCAACATCGCCTTCCGCGAGCCGCTGGTGCCCTCGGGCGAGCCGGTGGCCAATGTTCCCGGCCGACCCGACGGCGCGCCGTGGGTCGTCACGGCCGCCCGCCGCCCGCCGCCCCACCCGCACGACGTCGAGCGCCTGGCCGAAGCGGTGGCCACCAGCCGGCGCGGCGTGCTGTTGGCCGGATGGGGCGCGGGGGCCCGGCCCGAGACGGTGGGGCGGTTCGCCCGGGCGGCCGGGTGGCCTGTCCTCGCCGACACGGTCTCAGGCGTGCGCGCCGGGCCTGCAGCGGTGTCGGCCTACGACGCCCTGCTCCGGGTCCCCCAGTTCGCCGAGGCCCACCGCCCCGACCTGGTCCTGAGGCTGGGCGCGGCCCCCACCGGGCGGGCGGCGTCGGGCTGGCTCGACCACTCGGTGCGCCAGGTGCTCGTCGATCCCGACGGGGCGTGGCCCGACCCGCAGCGGTCGGTGGCGGAGCGGGTGGTCTCCGACCCCGACGCTCTCCTCGCCGCGGTGGCCGCCTCGTTGCCGGACGCTCCTCCCGGCGACGGGTGGTTCGACGGCTGGCTGGCGGCCGAGGCCACGGCTCGGCGGGCGCTGGACGCACTCCTCGACTCGTGGGACACGCCGTTCGAGGGCCGGGTCGCTCGCGATCTGGTGGCCGGCCTACCGGCAGGCGCCACGCTCGTGGCGGGCTCGAGCATGCCGGTGCGCGACCTCGAGTCGTTCGCCGCTCCCCGCGGGGGTCTGCACGTGCTGGCCAACCGGGGAGCCAGCGGCATCGACGGGTTCACCTCCACCGTCCTGGGCGTGGCCGCCGCCCGCGAGGGACCGGTCGCCGCCCTCTGTGGCGACCTCACCCTGCTCCACGACCTCGGCGGTCTGCTGGGCGCCGCCCGCCGGGGCCTCGACGCCACCATCGTCGTTCTCGACAACGACGGTGGCGGCATCTTCTCCTTCCTGCCCCAAGTCGCCTTGGACGAGCACTTCGAGCGCCTCTTCGGCACGCCCCACGGCGTCGACCTCGTGGCGGTGGCGGCGTCGGTGGGCGTGCCGGCGGTACGGGTGGAGAAGGCGGCTGAGGTGATGCCGGCCGTCGAAGCCGCGCTCGACCAGGGCAGGGTGCGCCTGGTGGTCGTGCCCACCAACCGCGACGACAACGTGGCCCGCCACGCCCAGGCATGGGACGCGGTGGCTGCGGCGATCGGCGCCCGGTCGTAGCATGCGCGGGTGGGCGCGCGCATGGAGAAGGGCGAGGTTGTCGGAGCATCCGCCACCGACATCGAGTCCCGGTTCAGCGACGAGGGACTGTCGCCCCGGACCTGGGGGAACAGCCCGGGCGACACCTACGAGTGGCACGAGCACCCGTACCACAAGGAGCTCTACTGCGTGGAGGGAAGCATCGTCTTCCACACCCACGACGGCGACTTCGAGCTGGAGGCGGGTGACCGCCTCGACGTCGAACCGGGCACGGAGCACGCCGCTACGGTCGGTCCCGCCGGGTGCCGGTGCGTCGAAGCCGCCCGCTGACGCCGCCCCGCCCCAGGTGAACCAGGTGGCCGCTCCTGCAGCCACTCCTCGGCCAGGAGGCGGATTCGGCGCTCAGCCCCGGTAGAACTCCAGGCGGATGTCCAGGCCATCGGGTAGGACGACGTTCGCTTCGGAGCTGGGATCGCTGGGCCGGAGGAAGTACTTGTGGTCGGACCGGAACAGCAGCTTCAGGCCCGTTGTGGGCGAAGTTGTACGCCGCGTTCTCGGGGTCGAGTCTCGTCTCGACGACGGGCGGCTGGAGGTAGAGGCGCTTGGCGCTGTAGACGACCACGCTCGGCTGTCCGGGGAGCAGCCGCTCGACGGTGGCAGCGAGGTTGCGCCCCTTGACCGCCGCGTAATGGGAGACGTTCCGGAAGAGGCTGACCATCAGGAGCATCACCACCGAGCCGGATGCCAGCAACCGGACGCCCTGTAGCTCGTTGGCGGCGCTGGCCGCGTCACCGCGCATGGGGAACTTGCGGTACAGGTTGGCGGCGTACAGCACCAGGACGATGCCGACCGTCACGCTCACCGGCGACGCCACGTAGACGAAGTCGGAGGAGTCACGGACCAGGGTCCCGGCGCCACCGACGGCGAGCGACGCCAAGCCGACGGTGGCGATGCCGAGGACCACCCGACGCAAGGGACGGCGTGCCTCGCCTTCGACGGCACCGCCTTCTTCGAGCCACCCGCCCGTCGTGCCCACGCCATCACCGCGGCGTGCAGCAGGAGGCCGACCGGCGTGGCGAGAAGGCCGATCACCAGAGGGGGCGAGCATCGACGACATGCTGCGCAGCAGGTAGTCCTGAGTGGAGTAGCCGAGCAGG
>DASZJY010000270.1:0-6518 GCA_035947635.1 Acidimicrobiales bacterium
GGTGCCTTCGCCCTCACCGTCCCCATCCAGTTCTGGGCGGGGTGGCCCTTCCTGCAGCAGGCGGCCGTCCGGGCTCGGATCCTCCAGGCCAACATGGACACGCTCATCGCCCTGGGCACGCTGGCCGCCTTCTTCTTCTCGGCCTACCAGGTGGCCTTCACCCACGAGCACACCGACCACTACTTCGACAGCGCCGCGCTGATCATCGCCTTCCTGCTCCTGGGCCGCTACCTCGAGGCCCGGGCCAAGGGGCGCGCATCCCGTGCCATCCGCGCCCTGCTGGAGCTGGGGGCCAAGGAGGCCACCATCCTCGTCGAGGGCGAGGAGCGCACCGTGCCGGTCGGCGCCGTGCGCGTCGGGGACCTCGTCCGTGTCCGTCCCGGCGAGAAGGTCCCCGTCGACGGTGAGGTGGTGGACGGGGCGTCGGCGGTCGACGAGTCGATGCTCACCGGAGAATCGGTCCCGGTCGACAAGGCCCCAGGCGACGCTGTCGCCGGCGCCACGATCAACGTCAACGGCGTGCTCACGGTGCGGGCGACGGCAGTTGGGGCGGACACCGCTCTCGCCCAGATCGTGCGCCTCGTCGAGGAGGCGCAGGGCACGCAGGCTCCGGTCCAGCGACTGGCCGACCGGGTCGCCGCCGTCTTCGTGCCGGCCATCCTCGTTCTCGCCGTGCTCACCCTCGCCGGCTGGGCCGTGGCCGGCCACGGTGGCAAGGGCCTGGTGGCGGCGGTGGCGGTCCTCATCATCGCCTGCCCGTGCGCCCTCGGGCTGGCCACCCCCACCGCGATCATGGTCGGCACCGGTCGGGGGGCGTCGCTCGGGATCCTGATCAAGGGCGGCCAGGTTCTCGAGCGGTCCAAGCAGATCGACACCGTCGTGTTCGACAAGACGGGCACGCTGACCACCGGCCGCATGTCCCTCACCGACGTGGTGGCGGCGCCCGGGGACCAGGAGGCGGTTGTTCTGTCGCGGGCGGCAGCGGTAGAGAGCGCCTCCGAGCACCCGGTCGGCCGGGCGGTCGTCGAGGGGGCAAGGGCCGACGACCTGCCGGTGGCCGATGTCACCGGCTTCGCCGCGGTGGCCGGGCAGGGGGGCCGGGCGACCGTCGGGGGGATGGTCGTGCACGTGGGCCGCCGCCGGCTGTTCGATGACGCGGACCTGGACATCCCCGAGAAGCTGGACCGGGCCGTCGACCGCCTGGAGGCCCGCGGCCGTACCGCCGTGCTGGTGGGCTGGGAGGGGTCGGCGAGGGGCGCGCTCGCGGTGGCCGACACCCTCAAGGACGGTGCGCGGGCGGCGGTGGCCGACCTGCGGGCCATGGGCATCGACGTGGCGATGATCACGGGTGACAACCACCGCACCGCCGCCGCCATCGCCCAGGGGGTGGGCATCGAGAGGGTGCTGGCCGAGGTGCTCCCCGCCGACAAGGTGGGCGAGGTTCGTCGGCTCCAGGAGGAGGGGCGGGTGGTGGCCATGATCGGGGACGGCATCAACGACGCCCCCGCCCTCGTGCAGGCCGACCTGGGCATCGCCATCGGCACCGGCACCGATGTCGCCATCGAGTCGTCCGACATCACGCTTCTGTCGTCCGATCTCGACGGCGTGGCCACCGCCGTCCGCCTGTCGAGGCGCACGTTCCGCACGATCCTGCAGAACCTCGGGTGGGCGTTCGGCTACAACGTCGCCGCTGTCCCCCTCGCCATGGCCGGCAAGCTCAACCCCATCATCGCGGGGGCGGCGATGGCCTTCTCCAGCGTGTCCGTAGTCACCAACAGCCTGCGGCTCTACCGGTTCCGCCCGAACGAGAGGAGCACTCGATGAGCCAGACCGCCGCCTACTCCGTCGCGGGCATGACCTGCGACCACTGCGCCCGAGCCGTCACCACCGAGGTCGGCAACATCCCCGGCGTCACCTCCGTCGAGGTCGACGTGCCCACGGGCACCGTGCGGGTCACCAGCGAGCAGCCCCTCGACGACGGCGCCTTCCGCGCTGCCGTGGAGGAGGCGGGCTACGAGGTGCGCGCCTGAGGCGCCGGCACTCCCCGGCCTAGCATCGGGCCGTGGGCGGCGGACCGGTCATCAGGGCGCGGGGCCTGGAGAAGTCGTACGGCTCTCTCCGTGCCGTCCGGGGCATCGACCTGGAGGTCGGCGAAGGTGAGATCTTCGCCTTCCTGGGCCCGAACGGGGCAGGCAAGACGACCACCGTCGAGATCCTCGAGGGCTACCGCCACCGCAGCGGCGGTGAGGTGGAGGTGCTCGGCGTCGACCCCGGCCGGGCCACCACCGAGTGGCGGGCACGGATCGGCGTCGTGCTGCAGAGTGGCCAGCTCGAGCCGCTGCTGACCGTCAGGGAGTCGCTGGAGCTGTACGCCGGTTACTACCCGTCACCCCGGCCGGTCGACGAGACCCTCGAGGTGGTGGGCCTCACCCCGCAGCGCGACCAGCGGGCGGGCAAGCTCTCAGGCGGCCAGCAGCGCCGGCTCGACGTGGCACTCGCCCTGATCGGCAACCCCGAGCTCCTGTTCCTCGACGAGCCCACGACCGGCTTCGACCCCGCCGCCCGCCGGGGGGCGTGGGGCATGATCGCCAACCTTCGCCAGTTGGGGAAGACCGTCCTCCTCACGACCCACTACATGGAGGAGGCGCAGATCCTCGCCGACCGGGTGGCGATCATCAAAGGAGGCGAGATCGTCGCCCTGGGGAAGCCGAGCGAGCTGGGCGGCGCGGCGGCGGGTCGCACGTCGATCCGCTTCCGGCTCCCCGCCGGGACCGCCACCGACGAGCTCCCGTCCGCCATCGCGGCGAAGGCCCAAGAGGCCGACGGGCGGCTGCAGCTCGCCACGGAGACACCGGTGGACGACCTGGCGCTTCTCTGCGGGTGGGCCCTCGAGCAGGCGGTCGACCTGGGAGACCTGGAGGTCTCACGTCCCACGCTCGAGGATGTCTACCTCGAGCTCACCGGCGGTGAGGCCGGCCTCACGTGAAGACGGGGCAGCTCGTGCTGCACCAGTTCCGCTACGACCAGAAGACGTTCTGGCGGGAACCCACGGCGGTCTTCTTCACCGTCGCCCTCCCTCTGATCTTCCTCTTCATCTTCACGTCGATCTTCGGCAACGAGGCGACGATCGTGGACGGCCAGAGGGTGAAGGGTTCGACGTACTACGTACCCGGCATCCTGGCCCTGGCCCTCGTCTCCGCCACCCTCGTCAACCTGGCGATCACCATGACCATCCTCCGCGAGCGGGGCATCCTCAAGCGGGTACGTAGCACCCCGCTCCCGCCGTCGGTGTTCATGGCCGCCCGAATGGGGACGTCCACCGTTGTCACCCTGCTACTGGTCGTGGTCGTCACCGTGCTCGGTCGGCTCGTCTATGGGGTGCGCCTCCCCACCGACACCCTGCCCGGCCTCGTGCTCACCGTGGCGGTGGGAACGGCCGCCTTCTCCGCCCTCGGCCTCGCGCTGACCGCGGGGATCCCCAACGAGAACGCGGCGCCGGCGGTGACCAACGCCGTCGTGCTGCCCCTGTACTTCTTCTCGGGTGTCTTCATCCCCCTGGAGGACCTGCCGCGCGGCATGCGCCTGATCGGCGACGTCTTCCCGGTGAAGCACCTGTTCGAGTTGCTGCTCACCGCCTTCAATCCCGCCACCAGAGGCTCGGGCATAGAGCTCGACCACCTGGGGATGCTGGTCCTCTGGGGTGTCGTCGGGCTCGTCGTCGCCGTCCGCACCTTCGGCTGGGCACCGCGAGCGGAGAGCGGGCGGGGAGCCGGGATCAGGTGGGCGCGACGACGAAGGTGAACGCCGTCTGGCGGGCGCCGCCGCTCTGGCCCGTGTCCTGAAGCACGAGCTGTTGCCGGAAGATGCGGTCGTCGCCGTTGGCCGCCTCGCCCCGGAAGTAGAGCTGGGTCGTGAGCACGGGCCCGTTGGGCGCCTGCACCTTCACGTGGATGTGACGGGTGCGCCCCGGGTACTGGCCCGGCACCACCGTCTCCAGGCGGTAGCGGCCCTCGTCGTCGGTGAACTGGTGGCCGCGGAGGCGGAAGCCCTGGTTGTCGTACTCCCCCTCGGCGTCGGCCTGCCAGAAGTCGAGGAGGGCGCGCCGCACCGGCTGGCAGGCGGTGGAGACGACCGTGCCGGCGACCACCAGCCGTGTGCCCGGGAGCCCGGCCTCGACGAGCGACGCCCGCTCGGGCGAGCCGGGGCTGAAGTAGGGGCCCTCGGTCTGCGCCGGCGTGGGGTCGCCGCCGTCGTCACACGAGGGCGTCGGCTCCAGCGACGGGCCGGCGTTGCCGCCCGGCGCCGTGGCCGTGTCGCCCGAGGGTGGCGACGTGGTGGCCGGCGCGCCCGACTGGTCTGATCCTCCACAGGCGCCGAGCAGGTAGGGGAGCGGAAGGGCCAGCCCCAGCCGCACGAGCTGGCGGCGGCTGAGGCGTGGGTCCCGGGTCTTGTCGTCAGCGGGGTTATCGGGCATGGCCCATTCTCTCGCCGATCGCTTGAGGTGGCGGCGTCAGATGGCGTCGTTCCGCAGGCGCATCACCCCGTTGGTGCTGCCGCCTTCGGCGCCCCCGTCGCCGCCCCGGTCGCCCTTCTGCGGGCAGTGCCTGCCGTGCCGGCCGCGGGGACCCTCGTCGGGCGCCCGGTCGTCGGACGGCGGGGAGGCAGGTGCCTCCGTCGTGGGCGGGGTGGTGCCGTCGGTCTGGGCGGCGGCCAGCCCGGCCCCGAGGCCCAACGTCCCCACGAGCACGGCCAGCCCCATCGCCAGCTTTCGTCGGACGGGTTGCATGTGGCTCCTTTCGTTCGCCTTCCCGGTGAGTAGACCCGCCGGGATTGGGAACGGCCTGGGAAGCGCCTGTGAAATGCCCGCCGTCGGCCGGCGTGCCGAGCTACTCCCCTGGGGCCTGCGGCCCTAAGCGGCGCGAGAGAACAGCACGCCCTTAGCGGGCGTACAGGCCGACCAGGGTGCCGGTGGCAAGGCGCCTCTCGTCGAGTGCAGCGTGGACGGCGTCGAGGTCGGCTCCTTCCGACAGCTCGACGCGGGCGCCCAGGGCGTAGAGCCGGAAGAAGTAACGGTGCGGGTCGTCGCCCACTGGCGGCCGGGGTCCGCCGTAGCCGCGGCCCCCGTAGTCGTTGGGCCAGCTGGTGCCCGGCGGGTCCTGGCCTTCGCCGAGGGAGCGGACGGACGGGTCGATGCCGGTCACCAACCAGTGGAGGAAGGTCTCGCCGGGGGCGTCGGGGTCCTCACAGAGCAGCACCAGCTCAGCGGTGCCCTCGGGCACCTCCGACCACTCGAGCGGCGGCGAGAGGTTGTCACCGTCGAGGGAGAACCGGCCCGGGAGAAGCGTGTGGTCGCTGAACGCCGGTGAGCGCAGCTCGATCACCGCGCCGGGGTCGCCGCCCCCGCTCCCTTCCCCGTAGGGACCGCCGGCCCGGTCGGTGCGGGCGGCCGGCGGCACCGCATCGTCGTCACGTTGAAGGATGGCGTTGGCCGCCTCGTCGGCGTTGCGGTCGTTCACGCCCTCGTCCTCGAGCTTCCCGCGTAGCCGGGTCCGCTGGACGTCGTAACCGTGGCTGCCTGGCGTGGGCATACCGACGTGAACGTACCCCTCGGTCGTGGGACCAAACGGACTGACGGCGAGTCGTTTCCGGCGTGGTGGCGCGGGGTAGCAACGCGGCGGTTCAGCAGCAGCCCGCTGCGGACGCCGGCGGCAGCTCGTCTCCGCCGCCGCGGCGCTCACCTGGCAACGTCTAGCAAGGAGAACGGGTATGTCCGAGGTCGACACCGACACCGCGCGCGATCGAGACGTCGTCGAGCTGCTGCTCGCACAGCACGAGGAGGTGCGGTCGCTCTTCGCCCAGATCACCTCCGCCCCCGGGGCGACGAGCAATGCGAAGAAGGACTCCTTCGATCGCCTGGTCCACCTCCTGGCCGTGCACGAGACCGCCGAGGAGATGGTGGTGTACCCCGTCGTGCGGGGCAGCGGGGCCGACGGCGACCGCCTGGCCGAGGCCCGCACCGCCGAGGAGAGCCAGGCCAAGAGCGCCCTGTCGGAGCTCGAGAAGATCGGGGTGGAGAGCCCCGAGTTCGACGCCAAGCTCGCCGCGTTCCAGCAGCTGGTGGAGACGCACGCCCAGAACGAGGAGCGTGAGATCTTCCCGCTGCTCCGCTCGTCCCAGAGCCCCGAGCAGCTGGCCAAGATGGCCCAGTCGGTGGAGCTGGCCGAGCGCACGGCACCCACCCATCCCCACCCCCACGGCCCCGAGAGCGCGGTGGGCAACACGCTCGTCGGGCCCTTCGTCGCCGTGGTCGACCGGGTCCGCGACGCCCTGAGGCGCCGCGCCGGTTAGCTCCTCGCTGCCAGCCGTCGCCGGGACAGCCGGGTCTCGACCCAGTTGTAGGCGCTGCGCGGCCACGCGCCCCGGCTGAACGACCCCTCGGTGCGTCCCCAGCCCGGCAGGCGCGCCTCGAGGTTGTCGCCGGCGGGCTCCTCCTGGTCGCTGCGCTGGCCTCGGAAGCC
>DASZJY010000271.1:0-2333 GCA_035947635.1 Acidimicrobiales bacterium
CCCGAGGTCCCGCCGGAGGCCCGGGAGGCGGCCGTGGAGGGGGAGCCCGAGGAAGAGGCGGCCGATGACGAGGGCTCGGAGTGGGAACCCCAGGAATGGCGGAAGCCGGTCCCGCCCCGTCAGGCGGCACCCACCGGCCTCGTCGAGGCCGACGACGAGGAGCCTGACGAGGACGCATGGGACTCGGTGCTGACGGGCGGCGGCCAGCCGCCCGTCGAGCGCGACCAACTTCCCTGAACCACGTCCGGGACGAGGCACGACGGTAGGGTCGTCCACCGAACCCGTCCAGTGCAGAGGGGCGGGTCGGGCCCGCCGGGAAAGGAGCGACACTGCCTGAGGAGCTCCGCACCGCGTTCCACAAGGACCTGCAGCGGATCGACGAGCAGGTCATGCGGCTGTTCGCGTTGGTCAGCGAAGGCCTGGCCGGGGCGACCGAGGCCCTCTTGGCCGGCGACCGGGAGGCGGCCCGGGCGCTGGTCGAGCGCGACGAGATGCTCGACAGCCTCTACGTGGACATCGAGAGCCTCGTCCAGCGCCAGTTCGCGTTGCAGGCGCCGATGGCCGTCGACCTGCGGTTCCTGCTCTCGGTCCTCCGCATCGTCCCCGAGCTCGAGCGCAGCGGTGACCTGGCCGAGCACATCGCCCAGCGCGCCGTCCGTGGCCTCACCGGCGAGCTCACGCCGCGCGTGCGGGGCCTGATCGAGCAGATGGGCCGCACGGGCGTCGAGATGTGGCGGGCGTCGGCCGAGGCCTATGCCGAGCGCGACGGCAACGCGGTGGCGCGCCTGCGCGAGCACGACGACGAGCTCGACGACCTCCACGTCAGCCTCATCGCCGAGCTGGCGTCGGGAAAGCTCTCGATCCCCGTCGCCATCGAGCTGGCGCTCGTCGGTCGGTTCTACGAGCGCCTCGGCGATCACGCCGTCAACATCGCTGCCCGCGTTCGCTACCTGGCGACGGGAGTGTTGTAGGCCGCAGAGTTCGGGGTAGCTGGGACCGAGTTGCTACCGTTGAGCCCACATCAGGGAGGAGCGTGCATGGATCTCGGCCTCGACGTCAGCGAACGGGGCAGGTACGCGGTGTTGAGCGTGCACGGCGAGGTCGACGTCTACACGGCGCCCCGGTTCCGTGAGCGGCTGATCGAACTGGTGAGCGAGGGGAAGCACCAGATCGTCGTCGACCTCGAGGGCGTCGACTTCCTCGACTCCACCGGGCTGGGTGTCCTGGTGGGCGGGCTCAAGCGGCTTCGGAGTCACGGCGGCGATCTCTACCTGGTCTGCACCCAGAGCCGCATCCTGAAGGTCTTCGAGATCACCGGCCTCACCAAGGTGTTCTCCATCTACGAGTCGGTCGACCAAGCCGTGGGCGAGTCGCCCACCGACCTGGCGGCCGAGACCATCGGCGAACGGGCGGACGACTCGGGCGGCTACTGACCCCGCCGTGGTCGACGAGGAAGTCGCCCTCGAGATCCCCGCTCGGGCGGAGTTCGTCGCCTTGGCCCGCCTGGTCGTGTCCGCCTTGGCGGCAACCGACAGCCAACTCGCCGACGAGCGGGTGGACGACCTCAAGATCGCCGTCTCCGAGGCATGCACGAACGCCATAGAGGCGCACGACCTGGTTGCCACCGAGGAGCGCGTGCGCGTCCGTTGCCGGGCGGCCGAGCGGGGTCTCGAGGTGAGCGTCGAGGACCGCGGCCCCGGGTTCGACCCGTCGGGCCTCCCCGACCATCCACCGGTGACCGACCCCGACCGCCTGAAATTCGAGCGGGGCCTGGGAATCCCCCTCATCCGGGCGCTTGTTGACGAGGTGGAGATCACATCGTCGGGCGACGGGACGGCCGTGCGGCTCGTGATGCTGCACGCGGCCGACGACGTCGCCGACTGAGAGCGCCCATGACCATCAAGAGCCGCCTGCAGAAGCTGCGGACACCAGCCGAGGAGTTCGGGCGCGCCCAGCTCCGGGATTTCTGTGCCAGCTGTGACGATGTCACGCCGATCGGCGAGGTCGGGCCTCGCCAAGAGGTCTCGACGGTCGGGGAGATCAGCTCGCTGCGCATCGTTCCCCGGGCCGGCTGCCCGTCGCTCGAGGCCACCATCACCGACGGGACGGGCACGATCATCGCCAGCTGGACCGGACGCCGCCAGATCGCCGGGATCTCGCCCGGCCGGCGGCTCATCGTCCACGGTCGGGCGAATCCATGCGGCCCCGTCGGCCGCATGGTCCTCTTCAACCCGACGTACGAGCTGTTGTAGTTCGGCACTCGCTCGTTCGCTTCGCTCACTCCGCTCGGCCGAGTAGCACGGAGCTCCACCCGGGCGGCGCAGCCGGCTCGG
>DASZJY010000272.1:0-1513 GCA_035947635.1 Acidimicrobiales bacterium
GATCAGCGCCCGGGCCTCGGCGATCTTCGGCTCCATGGTGGCGATGTAGGCCTGGCCGCCGAAGCCGGGGTTGACGGTCATCACCAGCAGGAGGTCCATGAGGTCGACGACATGGCGGACGGCCTCGATGCCGGTCGACGGGTTGAGCGCCACCCCGGCCCGGGCCCCCAGGGCCCGGATCTGGCCGAGCGTCTTGTGGAGGTGGGTGCAGGTCTCGGCGTGGACGATGACGAGCTCGCACCCGGCCTCGACGTACTTCGACATGAGCTCGTCGGGTTCGACGACCATCAGGTGGGCCTCGAACATCACCGAAGCGTGCGGGCGGCACGCGGCGATCACGTCGGGCCCGAACGTGAGGTTGGGCACGAAGCGACCGTCCATGACGTCCCACTGAATCCGGTCGACGCCCGCCGCCTCGAGGGCGGCCACCTCCTCGCCCAGACGGGCGAAGTCGGCGGGGAGCACCGACGGCACGATGTCGACGGTTCGGGAGGGTGCCTCGGTCGGAGCGTCTTCGGTGTCGGTGGCGCTCATCGCAGATGTCCTCGGAGTGGGTGAGGGGCAGACGGACTGCCAAGCGAAGGTTCTCGTCAAGTTATGCCCAGCGGACCCGGCGCTGCCTCCCCCCGCGGGTGGGTCACGGGAGGGATACCGTGACGGCGGCCCCGGGGGAAAGGGATTTGTCGTGGCCGTCAGCGAGACGCCGCGCTCGGCGGAGCCGGTCCGCCTGCTCCTGGTGGACGACCATCAGGTGGTCCTCGAGGGGCTCGCCGCGATGTTGGCCTCGCAGAGTGGCCGCGTCACCATTGTGGGCGCGACGACCGACCCGTCCGAGGCGCTGGAGCTGGCCGGCGAGCGGTCGGCCGACGTCGTTCTGCTCGACGTGCGCCTGCGGGGAGCCAGTGGCCTCGACCTGTGCGAGGAGCTCATCCGCCGCCGTCCGGGCATCAAGGTCGTCTTCTTCACCGTCTACGACGATGAGCAGTACCTCTTCCAGGCCCTGCGCGTCGGTGCCTCGGGGTTCCTGCTCAAGACGACGACCGGCCCTGAGCTGGCCGCCCA
This sequence comes from Acidimicrobiales bacterium, assembly GCA_035947635.1. Taxonomy (GTDB): domain Bacteria; phylum Actinomycetota; class Acidimicrobiia; order Acidimicrobiales; family AC-14; genus DASZJY01. The sequence goes on from DASZJY010000272.1 coordinate 1,063, forward strand.
CCTCGAGCGGGTGATGGAGGGCGACGTCGCCATCGACCCCTCGCTGGCCGGACGGGTGGCGATGACCGCCGCCCATCTCCAGAGCGGCGAGTTCTGGCCGGGTGCCCGCCTCGGCCTCACCCAGCGGGAGAGCGAGGTGCTCGAGCTCATGGTGCGGGGCCTGTCCAACCGCGCCATCGGCCAGCGCCTGTTCATCGGCGAGGAGACGGTGAAGACCCATGCCCGGGCGATCTACCGCAAGCTGGAGGTGAGCGATCGGGCCCAGGCCGTGGCCACCGCCCTCCGCGAAGGGATCTTCCATTAGCGCCGAAAGCCCCTTGACGTCGCGCTCCCCGAGCCTGCTGCGGCTGGTCATCGGTCTGACGTCGGGCGAGCCCGACCTGGCCGAGGTGCTGCGGGCGGTGCCCCTTCTCGTCACGGAAGCCACCGGCTCCGACGTGTGCTTCGTCCA
>DASZJY010000273.1:0-4170 GCA_035947635.1 Acidimicrobiales bacterium
AACGTCGCTGCCCGGGGCGTGGGGATCGCCCGCCGGGCCCTCGACGAGGCGCTCCGTTACGCCCAGCAGCGCCGGACGTTCGGCAAGCCCATCTGTGAGCACCAGGCCATCCAGCTCAAACTCGGTGAGATGGCCACCCGGACCGAAGCGGCCCGGCTCCTGACCGAGGCGGCCGCCGCGGCTTACGACCGAGGGGAACGCTGCGACCTCGAGGCCGGCATGGCGAAGTACTTCGCCAGCGAAGCGGCCATGGAGAACGCCACCGAGGCGATGCGGATCCACGGCGGCTACGGCTACTCCAAGGAGTTCCCGGTCGAGCGGCTCTACCGGGACGCGCCGCTGCTGTGCATCGGAGAGGGCACCAACGAGATGCAGCGGATCATCATCGCCCGCCAGCTCGTCGAACGACACCGCATTTCCTGAGGCCTCCTCAGCGCGACGCGGCGGCCTAAGCGTCCCCGCCTCCTGTCGGGGCGTCGTCGAGGGCGGCGAGCTCGTTCGGTGACGTCTCCGAGGACGTCGAGCTTCGCTCTACACCCGTTCAGCCATCGTGTTCCGGCGACTCCTGTATCCCGGGAATACTTGAATCCTCAACTAAGTTGGTAGATCCGTCAGCCAGTTGAGCCCGGTCGTCGAGGAGCACCCCATGAGCACCAGCACCCGGATGCCCGCCTACTTCCTCTCCCACGGCGGCGGCCCCTGGCCGTGGCTCACCGGGCCGATGCGCGACGGGATGGCCCAGCTCGAAGAGTCACTCCGGAACCTGCCGGGCGAGCTCCCCGAGGCGCCGAAGGCCATCCTGATGATCTCCGCTCACTGGGAAGCAGCGACGTTCACCGTCCAGACGAACCCGAAACCGCCGATGATCTACGACTTCGGCGGGTTCCCCGAGCACACCTACCGCATCCAATACCCGGCATCGGGCTCGCCCGTCCTAGCCGCCCGGGTCGTCGAGCTCCTCACCGGGGCCGGTATTCCCGTCGCCGAGGACGCCGATCGCGGCTACGACCACGGCATGTACGCCGCGATGGCGCCGGCGTGGCCCGACGCCGACGTCCCGGTCGTTCAGCTGTCGACCAAGCACGGCTACGACCCCGACGAGCACCTGGCCATCGGCCGGGCCCTCGCCCCGCTGCGCGACGAGGGCATCCTCATCCTCGGCAGCGGCGCGACCTACCACAACTTCGGGCTTCTCGGGCCCGGCGCCACTGCGCCGTCCCGCCAGTTCGACGCTTGGCTCGGCACCACGGTCGTCGACAGCGCTCCGGCCGAGCGGACCGCCCGCCTACGGCAGTGGGAGCAGGCGCCCAGCGCCCGGGTGGCCAACCCGCAGGAGGACCACCTCATCCCGCTGATGGTCGTCGCCGGCGCCTCCGAGGACGACCGGGCCATCCGGTCCTACCACGAGCACGACGTCCTCGGGTTCATGACGGCGACCAGCTTCCGCTTCGACACCGACTCCCGAGGAGCGGCAAATGTCTGACCAGACGACCATGCGATCCACCAACGAATCGGTCACCGCGCGCCGACGGCCAGTGCCCGACGATGTCTTTGGTGGGCGGCTCGCCGGGTGCTTCCTCCTCGACCTCGAGGTGGAAGCCGTCCAGGACCGCAGCCCGCGCTTCCGCACCATCACCTTCCGGTCGCCCGACCTCATCGGCTTCGAGTGGAAGGCCGGTCAGGACCTCATGTTCGACGTCCCCGGCGAGGCGTCCGGCATGCGCCGGCGCTACACCATCCGCCGCGCCGACCCGGTCCGGGGCACCGCCGATATCGACGTCGTGTTGCACGAACACGGCCGCTTCGCCGGCTGGGCGAAGGCCGCGGCCCCGGGTGACCGCATCGAAGCCATCGGGCCCCGGGGCGCCATCACCCTCCGGGCGGACGCTTCCCACCACCTCTTCGTCGGAGACGAGAGCTCGATCGGGGCGGCCTTCGCCATGGTCGAGGCGCTGCCCGCCGGCGCCACCGCCACCGTCGTACTGGCGTGCGACGGCGAGCCGCCGGTCGAGCCGCCGGTCACGTCAGCCGAACTCGAACTGGCCTGGCTGCCGGAAGGGGCGGTGGCCGACCACCTCCGGAGCCTCGAACTGGCCGCGGGCACCGTCGCCTACATCAGCGGCGAGCGCAGCCTCACCCGTCGCGCCGCCGACGTCCTCGCCGCCCGCCAACTGCCGGCCGAGGCCATCAGCGCGAAGCCGTACTGGCGACGCGACCGGCCGAACGCCTCGCACGGAGAACCTTCGAGGGACTAGGCACCGCCGGGCTGGGTAGAGTCCACCCCGAGCGGCTGTTCGGCTCCCCCGAGCCGACGTAACCGTCGCTGATCGCTGACGAACGAACCCCCTGAATCCAGGAGCCGCCGCCATGCGCGCACTGTACGTGCCCACCGTCGGAGCCCAGCCCGAGCTCGGCGAGCTCCCGACCCCCACGGCGACCGACGGCACGGTGCTGATCCGGGTGAAAGCCGCCGGTCTCAACCCCGTCGACAACGCCATCGCGGCCGGAATGATGGCCGGGATGATGCCGCACGAGTACCCCCTCGTGCTCGGCCGCGACGCCGCCGGCGTCGTCGAGGCTGTCGGACCGGGCGTCGAGGGCATCACCGTCGGCGACGAGGTCGTCGGCCACATGCTCCTCGCCCCGCCGGTCCAGGCCGGCACCCTCGCCGAGTACGCCGTCCTCCCAGCCGCCACCGTCGTGGCGAAGCCGGCCAACCTGGACTTCGTCACCGCCGCCGCGATCCCGCTCGCCGGCGCGGCCGCCTCCCAGGCCGTGGAGGCCATCGACCCCCACCCCGGCCAGACCGTGTTGATCAACGGCGCAGGGGGCGGCGTCGGCTCCTACGCCGTCCAACTGCTCGCCGCCCAGGGCGTCACCGTCATCGCCACCGCCAGCCCCGACAGCGCCGACCGGCTCCGCAAGCTCGGCGCGACCAGCATCGTCGACCACACGGCCGGGCCGGTGGCCGAGCAGGTCCGCGCCGCCTATCCCGACGGCGTCGACGCCCTGATCAACCTGGTCGGCTACACGCCCGACGCCGTCCCGGCGAAGGCGGTGCGCAACGGCGGGAAGGTCTCCACCCTGACCGCCGAGCCCGACGAGCAGCTCGTCGCCGACGCCAACCTCACCAGCACCATGATCATGGCGAGGGCCACGAGCGACGTGGTCGGCCCCCTCCTCGAGCAAGCCGCCGCCGGCACCCTCGAGGTCAGCATCGCCGAGGTCCTCCCCTTCGAGCAGGCCGCGGCCGGGCTCGCCACCATCGCCGCAGGCAAAGCGGGCGGAAAGCTCGTCGTCGACATCGAGGCGTGACGAGCACGCCGTTGACTCGCTAGATCGCGGCCGGCCGGTAGGCCCCTCGTGGGGCTCGCCACCAACCTCGCCTCACTGCGGCGGCTGGAGCAGCCGCGGCCCGATGGCGGCGTCGATGCGAGCGGTCACCTCGCCGAGCTGCTTGACCTGGGCCCGGGTGAGGGGGTCGAACACGAGCCTCCGGACCGTTCGGACGTGGCCGGGGGCCGCCTCGACCACCTTGGCGTAGCCGTCGTCGGTCAAGGCGGCGACCGTGGCGCGGCCGTCGTCGGGGTCCGCCTGCCGGGTCAGCCAGCCCTGGGCTTCGAGGCGCCTGCAGGCGTGCGAGAGCCTCGAGAGGGAGCTCTCGGCGAAGGAGGCGAGGTCGCTCATGCGCAGCGTCCGCCGCTCCGCCATGGAGAGCCCGGCGAGGATCTGGTACTCGAAGTGGCTCAGGCCGGCGTCGCGCCGCAGCTGGGCGTCCAGTGCGGCGGGAAGGCGGATGAGGGTGCCCATGAGGCTGAGCCACGCGGCCTGCTCGTCGTCGTCGAGCCACGGCACATCGTCCGATTTCGCCATGCGGGAATTCTACGCTTCAGTTGACGGTTCAAGTAACCGATAGAGTTACTTGAAGCGTCAACTAATCACCGTGGAGGCCTGATCCCGATGACCACCGACACGAAGCGCATGCCGACCTACTTCCTGTCCCACGGCGGCGGTCCCTGGCCGTGGCTGACCGGGCCGATCCGCGACGCCATGGCCGAGCTGGAGGAGTCACTCCAGCGGCTGCCCGGCGAGCTCCCGGCGGCCCCGAAGGCGATCCTGATGATCTCCGGGCACTGGGAAGCGCCGGCCTTCACCGTCCAGACGAATCCG
>DASZJY010000274.1:0-2560 GCA_035947635.1 Acidimicrobiales bacterium
GGATGCGCCGGTTTACTCGCTTGACCAACGCCTTCTCGAAGAAGGTCGAGAACCTCGCCCACGCGGTCAGCCTGCATTTCATGCACTACAACTTCTGCCGAATCCACCAGTCGCTCACGGTCACCCGCGAGGACGGCCGGCGGATCAAGCGGACGCCGGCGATGGCTGCCGGGATCGCTGACCACCCGTGGTCCGTCTACGAGCTGGTCGGCCTTCTCGACCGGGCCGAGTCAAACTGACCCACTACCCGGTTGCGTCGCCGGGAGCCGGGACCACCGCCAGCGGGGGCCCCGACCCCCGGGGACACAGCCGCCGCCTGCTCTATCGGCGGTTCCGGTACGCCATCGCCCGCTCCGCCTCTCGTTGGGCGTCGCGCTCGGCGATGGCGTGGCGCTTGTCGTAGCGCCGCCGCCCTCTGGCCAGAGCCAGCTCCACCTTCGCTCGCCCGTCGCGAAAATAGACCGAGAGAGGCACGAGCGTCAGCGACTGCTGCTGCGTTCGTCCGGCGAGCTCGTCGATCTCCGCCCGGTGGACGAGCAGCTTGCGGGGCCGCTCGGGGTCGTGGCTTCGGAACCCGTCCGCCTGACCGTAGGGGGCGACATGGGCGTTGTGGAGCCAGAGCTCGCCGCCCTCGACGCGGGCGTAGGCGTCCTTGAGCACGACCTGGCCCTCCCGCAGCGACTTCACCTCGGTGCCGACGAGGGCGATGCCCGCCTCGATGGTGTCGATGACCTCGTAGTCGTGGCGGGCCTTGCGGTTGCTCGCCACCACCTTGACGCCGGACGGGCGGGGGGTCATGGCCCGAAGGCTACCCTCGCCCCCCGGTGCTCCGACTGGGACGCGACGCCTACCTGCGCATGGTCGCCCACACCCTCGACGGCCTCCCGCTCGAGGCCTGCGGGCTCTTGGCTGCCGCGCCGGGGACCGACGTGGTCGAGACGGTCTATCCCTGCCGGAACGCGGCCGAGTCGGCGCGGGTCTACGAGCTGCACTCCCTCGACCACCTCCACGCCGACCGCGACGCCGAGGCGCGGGGCCTGCAGATCGTCGGCGTGTACCACTCCCACACCCACACCGACCCTTACCCGTCGCCCACCGACGTCGAGCAGGCGCCGGTCCCGGAATGGCACTACGTGCTCGTGTCGCTTCGCGAGGCGGAGCCCATGGTGCGCTCGTACCGGATCGTCGACGGCACGGTGACGGAGGAACCGATCGACCTGGCCGACCGGTAGCATCGAGTCGTGCCCGTCGAAGTGCGTGTCCCCACTGTGCTTCGCGAGGACGCCGGCGGCCAGGCGTCGATCAAGGCCAACGGCGCCACGATCGGGGAGGTGTTCGAGGACGTCGTCCGCCAGTTCCCCCGCCTCGCCGGCAAGGTCGTCACCGAGGAGGGAACGCTGCACCGCTTCGTCAACGTGTATTGCAACGACGAGGATGTCCGCTTCCAAGGAGGCCTCGAGGCCCCCGTGAAGGACGACGACGTGATCTCCATCCTGCCGGCCGTCGCCGGGGGATAGGAGGAGGCCTGGTGGCCGTCCTCCGGACGGTCCTCGACCTCATCGGCAACACGCCGCTGGTCGACGTCAGCCAGCTCAGCCCCAAGGCGGGGGTGCGCCTGCTGGTCAAGCTGGAGGGCCAGAACCCCGGCGGCTCGGTCAAGGACCGCATCGCCCTCGCCATGGTGGAGGACGCCGAGGCGGACGGCCGGCTCAAGCCGGGCCAGACGATCCTCGAGCCGTCGTCGGGGAACACCGGCATCGGGTTGGCCCTCGTGTGCATCGTCAAGGGCTACCGCCTGCGGGTCGTGCTGCCCGAGAACGTCTCGGTGGAGCGGCGCCAGCTGCTCGAGATCTTCGGCGCCGAGATCGTGCTGTCGCCGGGAGACGAGGGCTCGAACGGCGCGGTGCGGATGGCGCAGCGCCTGGCCAAGGAGTCCGAGGGCGTCGCCTTCCTCTACCAGTACGGCAACCCGGCCAACCCCCGTGCCCACGAGCAGGGCACCGGTCCCGAGATCTGGCGCGACTGCCCCGAGGTCACACACTTCGTCTCGGGGCTGGGCACCACCGGCACCCTCATGGGCGTCGGCCGCTATCTCAAGGCCCGAAACCCGGCGGTGCAGGTCTGGGCGGTCGAGCCGCCGTCGGGCGAGCTGGTGCAGGGCCTGCGCAACCTCGACGACGGGTTCGTGCCGCCCGTGTTCGACCCGGACGTGCTCGACCGCAAGCTCATCGTCCGCCCCCGCGAGTCGATCGAGTGGACCCGCCGGCTCACCCGAGAGGCCGGCATCTTCGCCGGCATCTCCTCCGGTGCGGCCATGGCGGGTGCCGCCCGGGCCGCCTCGGAGATCGACGAGGGAGTGATCGTGACGGTGCTGGCCGACGGAGGGTGGAAGTACCTGAGCACCGGCGCCTGGACGGACGACCTCGACGAGGTGGTCGAGCGAGCCAGCCGCATCGTGTACTTCTGAGGAGTTTCGCCTCGCAACCGGAGGTTGCTCGGCGAGCTCGATCGTGCTCCGGACGACCGGCGGAGCCGGATCGTCCTCCGCCGTCCGTTCTTG
>DASZJY010000275.1:0-2613 GCA_035947635.1 Acidimicrobiales bacterium
CCGCCAACGCCGGCACCGTCAACCGCGGAGTCTTCGTGCCGAGCCGGTTCCGTCACCCGGAGCGCCACGGCGAGGTGCCCCACTACACGCGCTGGTTCACCGACCACGGCTACGCGGTCGCCGAGCTTCCCGAGCAGCTGCACCACGAGGGCGCGGGCGACGCTCTGGCCTTCGGGGACGGGTTCCTGTCCGGGTACCGGTTCCGCTCCGACGCCGCCGCCCACCTCGCCCTGTCGCGGTTGATCGGGGCCGAGGTCCGGCCGGTGGAGCTGGTCGACCCCCGCCTCTACCACCTCGACCTGAGCTTCTGCCCGCTCGACGAAGGACGAGCGATGATCGCCCCCGCGGCCTGGGACGCCTACGCCGGCCGGGTCGTCGAGGCGCTGGTGCCGGAGGCGCTGGTCCTGGAGGTCGACGAGATGATGGCGTTCTGCGCCAACTCCGTCGTCGTCGGCGCCAACGTGGTGATGCCCGCCTGCCCGCCGCGCGTCGGCCGCCAGCTGGAGACGTGGGGCTTCTCGGTGGAGGTGGCGCCGGTGACGCAGTTCCTCAAGGCGGGCGGCGCGTGCCGTTGCCTCACCCTCGCCCTCGACGTGGCGGTGGGACCGGGGTGAGCACGCGGTCGAGTGCCCCCGACGGGTCGTGCAGGAGAGGGCGGACCCACACCATCGACGGGCGGCGGGGCGGCTCGCTGAAGCCGAAGCGCACGGGCGGGTCGAGGGGCCGCAGCTCGCCCAGGTCGCGCCCCGACACCGACGCGTGACCGTCGACGAGGGGACGGTAGACGTCGGCGCGGTACCACTCGCGCACGCCGCTCGGGCTCACCCCGTACGTGCCGACGCCCAGCAGGCGGCGAGCCACCGGCGCCTCCACCCAGCGGGTGAACCACGCCGGTCGGCGGAAGGGGATGCGCCAGCCGGGCCCAGCCGTGAGGTGGAGCTCCAGCGCCAGTCCGGAGGCGGAAAGGTCGAGGTGGTGGTCGTCGACGTGGCACTCCACCGCGGTGACGTCGGTGCGGTCGAACCCGTACACCGCCGACACGAACCCCGAGACCTCCTCGGTGGAGGCGAGCAGCCGCCGCTCGCCCGCGGGCGTCGCCCACATCAGGTCGGTGATGGGACCGAGCGGAGAGTCCGTCCAGTGGCCGACGACGAAACGGTCGCCGGACGCGAACCCGGCGCTGGCGATGACGCCGCTTAGTGCGTGCCGACCCGGTCGTCGGCCCGTCGCCGGCTCCTGGTGGCCACCGACCAGATCACGGCGGCGAAGGCGAGCGACACCACGGCCAGCACGCTGTGCACAACCTTGAAGCCAGTGGAGCGGTCGGTGTCGCCGAAGAGCAGGTTGCGCAGGAAGATGCCCCAGACGAACACCGTCCAGAGGGCGGCGGCCCGCAGGAGGAAGTTGTCGCGTCGGCTCACGTTCCCGAACCTACCGGGACGCTCTCCGAAAGCGGTAGTCGGCGCCTCACCCGGGCCGTGCTCACTCCAGCGAGTCCCAGAGCTCGAGCTGGGGGTCGGGGCGCACGAACCGCGGCACGCCGCCCCACGGAAGGTGGTCCATGAACACCCACGCCCGCCGGTGGATCGAGGTGGGCCCCCAGGCGGCCAGCGCGGCCTTGTGCCGGGGGCATGGGTAGCCCTTGTTGAGGTCGAAGTCGTACGCGGGGAAGTTCGGCGCCTCCGCCCGCATGATGCGGTCTCGCGTGACCTTGGCGAGGACGGAGGCGGCGGCGATGGACAGGCAGGAGGCGTCGCCCTTGACGATGCGTTGCACTCGGCCGGTGCCGATGAAGTCCCACCGGCCGTCGACGAGCACCGCGTCGGGCGTGACGCCGAGCCCCTCGAGGGCACGGCGGGCCGCCAGCCGCTGCGCTTCCGACATCCCCAGCTCGTCGCACTCCTCCTGGCTGGCGTGGCCCACGGCCCACGACCGGCACCACTCGGCGATACGCGGGTAGAGGCGCTCGCGCTCCTCCTCGGTGAGCATCTTCGAGTCGCGCACCTTGTAGACCCGCCGGTCGCGAGGCAACACCACCGCGCCGACCGAGATCGGTCCGGCCCACGACCCCCGGCCGACCTCGTCGACCCCGACGACCACGTCGGCACCCTGCTCCCAGAGGTCGCGCTCGAGGGCCAGGCTGGGCACCGTCTGGTGGCGGACGACGACAGCGGGCGCCACGGCGCCCGACCCTAGCCCGGCGGGGGCTAGACGAGGCGGACGGCGGCGGGGCCGTCGGCGACCTGGCCGACGGAGACGAAGCCCGCGTCGGTGAGGGAGGCGTCGCCGGCGAGGTCGGCGGGCACGGCAGCCAGGAGGCCGCCCGACGTCTGGGGGTCGAACGCCAGCGCCTCGAGGGGCGCGTCGGCTGACGACGCCACCTTGCCCTCCAGGTGGGCGCGGTTGCGGGCGTCGCCGCCGGTGCGCACACCGTCCCTGGCCGCCTCCAGCGCCCCGGGATAGAGCGGGAGCGAGGCGGAGTCGAGAACGAGGGCGGCGCCGGACCGGTCGGCCACCTCCCAGCCGTGGCCCAGGAGGCCGAAGCCGGTCACGTCGGTGACCGCGTGCGGGGCCGCTGGCAGCGCCGAAAGCGCCGAGGCCGCGTCCCGGTTG
>DASZJY010000276.1:0-1861 GCA_035947635.1 Acidimicrobiales bacterium
GCGGCGGCGACCCCGCCCACTCCGACGACGCCGGCGGCGGTGACGGCGGCGGCGGTGGCGGCGGCGGCCCGAGGCCCAGGGCCGACTCGTAGCCGCCCACCGTTCCCCACGCCTGGGCGCCGGTGGGGATGACCCTGCTCGTTGACGACAATGCCCCCCGCTGCACCATGGCGCGCAGCTCGTCGGTGGAGACGGGCCCGGCCGCCTGGCCGCCGAGCTCGTACCACCACTGGCCCGGCGAGCCGCCTTCGGTCATGACGCCATCCTCGCGTGTCGCTCCCCCGGCCGGTGGACTCCGAAAGACATGGAATACAGCTGTTTTCCGAGGGCCACTGGTAAGGTCGGTGCCGTCACGGTGAGCGTCCGACGACGTGAGGAAGGTGGATGCGATGGCGAGAAAGGCCGCTGCCCCCAAGGCCAAGCCGGCCCGGTCGATGACCGACGAGCACAAGGCGGCGCTGGCCGAAGGGCGTGAGCAGGGCCGGGCCGTCCGCCGCTACCTCGAGGCCCTCGAGGCCCACAAGCCCCGGCGTGGCCGCAAGCGGAGTGCCGAGAGCATGCAACGTCGGCTGGCCGCCATCGAGGAGCAGCTCGCCGACGCCGACCCGTTGAACCGCGTGCACCTCACCCAAGAGCGCATCGACCTCGAGAGGCAGCTGTCGGCGGGGAGCGACACCCTCGACCTCGAGGGTCTCGAGGCGGAGTTCGTCGCCGCCGCCGCGCCCTACAGCGAGCGCAAGGGCATCTCCTACGACGCCTGGCGAGCCGTCGGTGTCGAGCCCCGGGTCCTGAAGGCGGCTGGCATCGGTCGCGGACGGTAAGCGCGGCCTGACCTCCCCGTTGACACCTCGACAGGCGAGGTAGGTGCCGGGAGCTTGAGGGGGGACGGGGTCAAGAGCCAGCGCGAGCTGATGCTCCTGCCCGCCCCGCCAGGCGGCCCCCCGACGGCTGGTCAGGGCGACTCGTCACCGAGGTCGGCCATGAGGCGGTCGGCCTCCTCGGGCGAGCGGCCTTCATCGATGAGCCGCTCCCGCAGGAAGGCGTGCAGGTCTTCGCGACTCGGTTCCCGGTCGCCGAACCGCTCCCCCGCCGCCTCCATGAGCTGCTCCAGCTCCTGCTCGATCCGCTCCTCCTCGGCGTGGTCGTGGCCATCGTGGTCCTCGTCGCCCCTGGCCTCGGCGACCCCTAGCAACCGCCCGTCGGACGTCGTCACCAGCACGCGGTCGGCATCTCGCTCGGACAACGACGCCACCGTGACGCTGGGGCGGATCGACCCCGGCACGACGGCCATGACCTCGAGGAGGGGCGCGTCGTCGGCCGCCCCCTCGAGCCGGCCGGGGTCGACGAGGCCCACTGCGAGGCCATCGCCGGCGACGACGACGACCTCCTCGGAGCCCGACTCCTCGAGGAGCCGCCTGGCGTCGACGACCGTCTGGTCGGGCGTGCAGGTCGGCAACGGGTCGACCGCCTCGCCCACGAAGGGCCCGTCGTCGCCCTCCACCGGGAGGCCGTAGGCCATCCAGTCGACCTTCCCGTCGACGTAGTCGTAGACCTGGGTGAAGCCGTACAGCTCGAGCAGGCACGCCGCTCGGGGGCTGAGGTCTCAGAGGTTGTCGAGGCAGTAGAGGACGACCGGCCGGTCGCGGTCGAGCACCTGCTCGGCCCGCTCACGGCTGAGGTCACGGGCGAAGATGTGCAGCGCTCCAGGCAGATGGGCGAGCCGGTACTGGCTCTCCTCCAGCACCTCGACGACCTGTGCCCCCTGCTCGATCAGCTGCCGGGCCCGCTGGCGGTCGATGCTCTCGAACATCCGCCTCGCACCCTACCGCCGGCCACGGCCCCGACCGGCGGGCCGGCGCGG
>DASZJY010000277.1:0-3230 GCA_035947635.1 Acidimicrobiales bacterium
GGGGAGGCCACCACCGCCTCGGGCACGGTGCCCGCCCGTGACGGGCACCAGCCCTCCCGAGAGGAGATCGTCCTCGAGCGCATCGAGGCCTTCCGTCGCCGGCGCCCCCGGCTCAAGGACGAGTTCATCAACTCGGCCCACGGGGCAGGGGGCAAGGCGTCGGCCGCCCTCATCGACGCCGTCTTCCTCGAGGCCTTCCGCAACGACACCCTCGAGGCCATGACCGACGGCGCCGTCCTCGAGCTCCCCTCGGGCGACCGGGTCGCTTTCAGCACCGACTCGTTCGTGGTCAAGCCCCGCCACTTCCCGGGCGGGTCCATCGGCCACCTGGCCGTCCACGGCACGGTGAACGACCTGGCCATGATGGGCGCCAGCCCGAAGTGGCTGTCGGCCGCCTTCGTCCTGGAGGACGGCTTCCCCATCGCCGAGCTCCACAGCATCGTCGCCGACATGCACGAGGCCGCCGCCCTCGCCGGCGTCGACGTCGTCACCGGCGACACCAAGGTGGTGAACAAGGGGGCGGCCGACGGCGTCTACATCACCACCGCCGGCGTCGGTGTGATCCCTGCCGGGGTCCGCCTCAGCGCCAAGGCGGTCCAGCCCGGCGACAAGGTCCTGGTGTCCGGGAAGATCGGCGATCACGGAGTGGCCGTGCTGATCGCCCGTGGCGACCTCGCGCTCGAGGCCGACATCCCGTCGGATACCGCGCCGCTCAACGACCTGGTGGGCAAGCTCCTCGCCGCCGCCCCCACCACCCGCTTCCTGCGCGACCCCACGCGTGGGGGCGTGGCCACCGTGTGCAACGAGCTGGCTCGAGCCGCCGACGTTTCGGTGGTGCTCCAGGAGTCGGCCATCCCCGTGCGCAACATCGTCAACGGCGCCTGCGAGATCCTCGGGATCGACCCGTTGTACGTGGCCAACGAGGGGAAGCTGGTCGCAGTGGTGCCAGCCGACGAGGCCGACGCCGCCCTGGCCGCCATGAGGGCCCACCCGTTGGGGGCCGACGCCGCCGTCATCGGAGAGATCCGCGAGGAGCCTCCCGGCATCGTCATCCTCAACACCGGGTTCGGGGGCAACCGCATCGTCGACATGCTCGTCGGCGACCCTCTCCCCCGGATCTGCTGAACCCCTCCGAACTGGGATGGATGTGCCGGCTCTAGGCGGCATCTCCACCCCCGGTTCGGGGAGAGACCGTGCCCATGGCCACTGAAGCGCGCCGCATCCGCGTCACCGGAACGGTGCAGGGCGTCGGGTTCCGGCCCTTCGTCTACCGCTCGGCGGTCGAGCTGGGCCTTGCCGGGTCGGTGGCCAACGACAGCAGGGGCGTCACCATCGACGTCCAAGGGCTGGCCGACGACCTCGACGAGCTCCAGCGCCGGCTGCTCGAGGAGGCCCCGCCGCTGGCTCGCATCGAAACGGTGGCGGTGGAGCCTCTGGCCGTGTCTGCGGAGCGGCCGGGGTTCCACATCGTCGACAGCCGGGCCGAAGGAGCGCCGGCGGTGGCGGTCAGCGTCGACGTGGCGACGTGCGACGACTGCGCGGCCGAGCTGATCGACCCCACCGACCGCCGCCACCACTACCCATTCGTCAACTGCACGAACTGCGGGCCCCGCTACACGATCATCCTCTCGATCCCCTACGACCGGGAAGCGACGACCATGGCCGTCTTCCCGATGTGCGACGACTGCCGCAAGGAGTACGAGGACCCGGCCAACCGTCGCTTCCACGCCGAGCCCAACGCCTGCCCCGTCTGCGGGCCCCATCTCCGGCTGCTGGGCCCGGCCGGCGAGGTGCGGGCCGAGCGCGAGCAGGCTCTGGAGGAGGCGGCAACGGCGGTGGCGGCGGGCGGCGTGGTGGCGGTGAAGGGGCTGGGCGGCTACCACCTGGCCGTCGACGCCGGTCAACCCGAGGCGGTGGCCGAGCTGCGCCGGCGCAAGGCCCGCGACGACAAGCCCTTCGCCCTGATGGTCCCCGATCTCGAGGTCGCCCGCCGCCTGTGCCGGCTCACGGCGGCGGCCGAGGAGGCCCTGGCCTCGCCCCGGCGGCCCATCGTCCTGGCGCCCCGGACACGGGAATCGGCGACGCTGGTCGCCGAGGGCGTCGCCCCCCGCCTGCCCGAGCTGGGGCTCATGCTCGCCTACAGCCCCCTGCACCACCTCCTCATGGACCGCCTGGGACGGCCCCTCGTCATGACAAGCGGCAACCTGTCCGACGAGCCCATCGCCCACGACGACGCCGACGCCGTCGAGCGGCTGGGCCCCATGGTCGACCTCATCCTCACCCACAACCGGGCCATCCACATCCGCTGCGACGACGCCGTTGTGCGGGCCACGCCGTCGCGTGTCCAGATGGTGCGCCGGTCGCGGGGCTACGCCCCGGAGCCCATCGCGCTGCTCGCGCCCGCCCGCCGTCAGGTGCTGGCGGTGGGGGCCGAGCTCAAGAACACCGTGGCGGTGGCCAAGGGCCAGAACGTCGTCGCCAGCCACCACATCGGCGACCTCGAGCACCTGGCCGCCTACCGCTCGTTCCTCCAGGCGGTCGAGCACCTGTGCCAGCTGGCCGGGGTGGCCCCCGACGTGATCGCCCACGACCTCCACCCGGAGTACCTGTCGACCAAGTTCGCCGTCGAGGCGGAGCTGCCCACGCTGGCGGTGCAGCACCACCATGCCCACGTGGCGTCCTGCCTGGTCGAGCACGATGTCGCCGACCCCGTGCTGGGTGTCGCGTTCGACGGCCTGGGCATGGGACCCGACGGCACCCTGTGGGGCGGCGAGTTCCTCGTTTGCGACCTCGACCGCTACCGCCGGGTGGGCCACCTGCGCCCCGTGCGCCTGCCGGGTGGGAACCAGGCCATCCGGGAGCCGTGGCGGATGGCGCTGTCGTGGGCCCACACCGCCCTCGGGGCCGACACCGCCTCCGAGTACGGCAAGGGCGTCGACGAGCGCTGGCCGGTCGTGCTGGCCATGGTCGAGCGCCCGGAGACGATCCTCACGACCAGCGCCGGCCGGCTGTTCGACGCGGTGGCCGCCCTGTGCGGCCTGCGGCCGCGGGTGACCTACGAGGCCCAGGCCGCCATCGAGCTGGAGGCGGCTGCCGCCGGCGTGCCTCTCGGCGACGCCCCCGGCTGGGACGTGGACACCGCCGTGGACGGCGCCAGCGGGCTCACCGTGGTCGACCCGTCGCCTCTCGTCGCCCGGGTGGTCGACGAGCGGCGGCGGGGCACGGCCGTC
>DASZJY010000278.1:0-4843 GCA_035947635.1 Acidimicrobiales bacterium
GTTCTCCAGCAGCCGGCGCACGAGGTAGGACATGCCCGGCACGAGATCGCCGACGGGCGTGTACACCCGCAGCCGCAGCCCCACCCGGCGAACGGCCGCGTGCACCGGCTCGGCCATGCCGTGCAGCATCTGGATCTCGTAGCCGTGGTCGGGGACGCCCTGCGACCGGGCGTACTCCACCGCGTATGCCAGGGACCGCAGGTTGTGGCTGCCGAAGGCGGCCCGCACCTCACCGTGGTGGTCGTGGAGGAGCCGGGTGCAGCGCTCGAAGTTGGCGTCGGTCTCCTCCTTGCGCTCGTACACGGGCACCGGCCAGCCCTCGGCCCGGGCCACCACCGTCTCGGTGTCCCAGTAGGCGCCCTTGACCAGGCGCACGGTGAGCGGCCGTGGCCGGCGAGCCGAGAAGGCGATGAGATCGGCCAGGTCGTCGCGTGAGTCCTTGAGGTAGGCCTGGATCACCGCCCCCGCCTCGAGGTCGGCGAACTGCGGCTCCTCGAGGAGCTCCCGGAAGAGCTGGAGCGTGAGGTCCTTGACGTCGTAGTGCTCCATGTCGAGGTTGACGAAGGCGCCGGTGTCGCGAGCCTGAGCCAGGATGGGCCGGAGCCGTGACTTGGCCTGCTCCAGCCCGTCGGCGCGTGTGAGCGGTCCGTAGCGCGACGCCAGGGCAGTGGGCTTCACGCTGACGTTCACCCGGGGCAGGGGCCCCAGGTCGTCGCCCTCCAGATGCTCGTCGGCCGGCCAGGCGGCGGTGGCCTCGGCCAGGACGCCGATCAGCTCGACGACCCGGGCGGCGTAGCGGTCGGCCTCCTCCTCGCTGATCGTCTTCTCGCCCAGCAGGTCTACGGTGAACGCCCGGCCGCCGCGCCACAGGCGCTCGAGCCCGGCGACGGCCTCGCTCGGACCGGTCCCCACGATGAACTGCTCGGCCACCCGGGCGATGTTGCGCCGGGCCAGCCCGGCGGCGGCGGCCCGCCCGAAGGGCACGTGGTCGGCGACGTCCAGCCCGAGGTCCATGACCCGCGGCACGTCGGGGCCGGCGAAGTACTCCTCGAGGTGGCGGAGCACGTCGGCGTCGTCGGTGGTGGCCGGAAAGACGTCGACGAAGTGGAACAGCTGGGTCCGGAACGACGGGTGCGACATGGCCCACTCGAGCATGCGCTCGCTCCACCACGACGACTCGACGACTCTCGAGCGCTCCCCCGCCAGCCGGGCCAGCTCCCGGGCCAGGGAGGTGACGTCGGCGTCGAGGGGTGTGGCCACCACCTCCAGGCTACGGCCGCCCCTGCGCTAGTGGGCTCGGCCCGGCCGCCTCGTTCCCGGTCACTGCACGCGCACCAGACGGAGCGTGTCGGTGGCGGGGTAGGGGTCGGTCGGCGAGCCGACCAGCACGGCGACGAGGTCGCCGACTCGGATGAAGCCCCCCTCGGCCGCCGCCTTCACCGCGAACCACACGATGTCGTCGGTGGTGCCGTGGCGGTCGGTGAGGACCGGCGAGATGCCCCACGCCATCGAGAGCTCCCGCGCCGTGCGCAACAGGGGTGTAGCGGCGAGGACGGGGACGACGGGGCGAAAGCGGGAGATGGCCCGGGCGGTGGCGCCACTCTGGGTGCAGGCGATGATGGCGGAGACGTCGGCGTCGATCGAGGCCCGCCAAGCGGCTGCGGAGATGGCCGCGGTGATGCGCACCGGGGCCGGTGCTCCCGCCGCCTCGACCGTCTGCTGGCGGCCGAGGTTGCGGCCCCACTGCTCGTGGTCGAACTCCTGCTCGGCCCGCGTGGCGATGCGGGACATCGTCGCCACCACCGCCACCGGATCGTGGCCGACCGCCGTCTCGCCCGAGAGCATGAGGGCGCTGGTGCCGTCGAAGACGGCGTTGGCGACGTCACTGACCTCGGCCCGGGTCGGCTCGGGAGCGCGCACCATGGACTCGAGCATCTGCGTCGCCGTGATCACCGGCCGCCCGAAGGCGACGCCCGTGCGGATGATGCGCTTCTGGTAGTGGGGGACGTCCTCCAGCGCGCAGCGGATCCCGAGGTCGCCCCGGGCGATCATCACCCCGTCGGCGACGGAGATGATCTCCTCGACCGCGTCGACCGCCTCCTGAGTCTCGATCTTGGCGACGAGCATGGGCCCGTCGCGGCCGACCACGGCCCGGGCCCTGCCGATGTCGGAGGCCGACCGCACGAAGGAGATGGCGACGGCGTCGACCTGCGCCTCGGCGAGGGCCTCGAGCAGGCGCAGGTCCTCCGGTGTGGGCGAGGGAAGCTCGAGGCGCCCCGACGGCAGGCCGACCCCGGGCCGGCCCTGGGCCCAGCCACCGGTCACCACCGCGGCGGTGACCCGGTCGTCGCCGACCTTCCTCACTCGGAGGTCGATGGCGCCGTCGCCGAGCACCACCCGGTCGCCGTCTCGGAGGACCCGGATCGCAGCAGGATGGTCCACGGCGATCCGGTCCTCGTTGCTCGTCTCGCCCCTGCCGCCGGCCACGAGCTCGACCAGGCTGCCTCCCGCCAGCGGCACGCCACCATCGGGGAATGCACCGGCTCGCACCTTCGGGCCCGGGAGGTCGGCGAGGACGGCGGTGAGCCTGCTCTCGGCGGCAGTGACGGCCCGCAGTCGCCGCAGCCGGGCCAACGCCTCGTCGAGGCTGCCGTGGGCGAGCGACAGGCGGGCGGCGTCCATGCCCGCCGCCAGCATGGCCCGGAGGACGCCGGGGTCCTCCGACGCCGGCCCGATGGTGGCGACGATCTTGGTGCGGCGGGCCATCAGCGAAGGGTATGGCGGGTTGGCCTGCGATCTGCCTCTCCGGCCGCCCGCGAAACGATGAACTCTTCGCTACAGCCGGAACTCGACCCGCCCGCCCAGCGCCTCCCAGACCGCCTCGGTGTGGGTGAAGGTGCCGTCGGGCAACGACGCCAGGTTGTCCAGCAGCCACGGCGGGGCGTTGGTCTCCCGGGCGGTGGCGAGAAGGGCCTCGCGGTCGGCCGGCCAGGCCGACGGGCGAAGGTGCGTCGCCAGGAGGCTGCGGGCCTCGACCTCGTCATGGGTGAGGACGTCGGGGTCGGAGACCCCCCGGTCGCCGTCGAGAAGGGAGTCGGGGGTGGGCTCGTCGTCCGCCTCCCCTTCCTGGATGCGGCTCTCCTGTGCTCTGGACTCGACCGGGGCGCCCTGGGTGAGAGGCCGGGTGTCGCGCTCCAGGCTCTCGTCGAGCCGGGACGAGTGCTTGTCGCTTCCACGGGGCATGGGCGCTTCATACCCGGTGCCGATGAGGTTGCTAACGAAGGCAGAGCGGGTACACGCCAGACCATGTTCGTCTGGACCAAGCAATCGGGGCGCCCGGCCCGCTTCCGCCTCTACTGGTGGCCGCTCGTTCTGTCGCTGGTTCTGTCGGTCCTCCTGACCCTCGCCCTCCGCTAGGGCGGTCAGCTCACCGATGGGCGGCCATGAGCAGCTGGCCACCTACCTGAACGACCATCTCGCCGGTGCGGAGGCGGGCCGCGACCTGGCCGAGAAGATCGCGTCCGACAACGCGGGCACCGAGCTGGGGACGTTCATGTCCGGCGTGCTCGCCGCCATAGAGGAGGACCGCACGACCCTCGAGGACGTCATGAGGCGCGCCGGCGTCGAGAAGGCCTTGGCCAAGCAGGCGGCCGGGCGCCTGGCCGAGAAGGTGGGGCGGGTCCGGCTGCACCAGCGGGTGACGGGTGACCCGGGGCTCAGCCGGGTGCTGGAGCTGGAGGCGCTCATCATGGGCGTCACGGGCAAGCGCTCCCTGTGGCGGACGCTGCGGGAGGTCGGGCGCGACGACGACAGGCTCGGCGGCGTCGACTTCGACATCCTCATCGGGCGGGCCGAGGAGCAGCTCCGGGGCCTGGAGGAGCACCACCGGGCCGCCGCCACCGAGGCGTTCTGAGGCCCGCCGGGAAGACCTACCTCTCGGCCTTGCGCACCCGCTTGGCCGTCTTGATGGTGCGGCCCTCTGCGTCGCGCGTATAGACGATGACGGTGGGGCGGCCCCTTCCGTCGAACGTCGTGAGCTCATAGGCCTCGTACGAACCGGAGGTCGTGGGGACCTGCTGAACCTGCTGTGCCTCGGGCGTGGCGGCTTGCTTGTTGCGTTTCCGGAACATGGGGGCGATTGTGTCGTCGGGCCATCGGGGCCGTCAAGAGACGGGCAACCGCGTCCCCGCTTTGTCGGTGACGACAAGCGGCGACCGCGGGTCTACATTCGCGCGCGGGGGAAACGGAAGGGATGGCCGCGCCATGGGGGTCTGCCGGGAATTCGGGCCTCAGATCGATCCTGATTGCGAACACCCGATGCGGGCCGGGGTGGACTCCTGCACCTGTGCCAAGTGCGGAGCGCACTGCACCGGCCGGTTCCCCGCGTGCTCCCAGGTCTGGCAGGGGAACGGCGTCGCCCTCGCCCTGCGGGCGCCAGAGCGTGAGGCCGACCCGCAACAGGATCTCTTCGACGACACGCTGCCCGACCTGCGCGATGCCTCCGCCCCGGCGACATACGCACCCCAGCGTCGGTCCCGCGGCGCCGCCTGGACCCGTCCGCGGGCCTCGTCGAGGCTGCTCCCGGTCGGGGCGCTGGTGTTCCTCGGCGCGTTGCTCCTGTTTGCGGCGGCCACCTCGAATGAAGAAGAGAGCGCGGACCGGCTGTCGGTGACCGACCAGACCCAGGTCACCACTCCGGCCACCACGGCCGCCGCAGCTGCCCCGCCGCCGCCGGTCCCGACGACCCTTCCCGAAACGCCGCCGACCACCGCGCCCCCTCCGCCCCCGACGGCGGCCCCGCCACCGCCACAACCGGCCCCCGCGGCCCGGCCTGCCCGCGCGC
>DASZJY010000279.1:0-2930 GCA_035947635.1 Acidimicrobiales bacterium
ACGACCGGGGGGGCGGGGACCGCCGACGACGCCCACGACCACGGAGCGGCCGGCGGCGAGCCCACGTGCGAGCCGTCGGGCACGTCTCTCCGGATCACGGCCAAGGACATCAAGTTCGACACGAACTGCCTCGCCGCGCCCGCCGGGCAGCTGTTCACGCTCACGTTCGAGAACACCGATTCCATCCCCCACAGCCTGGCGGTCCTGAGGACGCACACGTCCAACGAGAGCCTGTTCGAGGGGGTCGACGTGTTCACGGGCCCGCGGACCGTCACGGTCGAGGGTCCGGCGCTCGAGGCGGGCAACTACGCCTTCCACTGCACGGTGCACCCGTCGGTGATGCAGGGGTCCTTCATCGTCAAGTAGCGGGGGCGGCTGTCACCTCTTGACGTAGGAGACGGTCGTCTGCATCCCGCCGGCCATGTGGTACAGGTTGTGGCAGTGCAGCACCCACCGACCGGGGTTGTCGGCGACGAAGTCAGCCGACACCGGCTCGTCGGGCCGCACGATCAGGGTGTCCTTGCGGGCGCCCCCGCCGGGCAGCACCGTCTGGAAGTGGTGCCCGTGCAGGTGCATGGGGTGGAACATCACCGAGCGGTTCTCGAATGTCAACCGCACCCGTTCCCCCTCCTCGACCTCGAGACCGGTGTCGTCGGCGCCGTGGCGCCCGTCGTGGCCCCGGGCCTTTCCGTTGATCGTCCAGGTGTACCCCTCGTCGCTCCCCTCGAGGACGACGTCGTACGTTCGGTCCGGATCGCCTGCCGGGAGGGCGACGGCCGGGGTGGCCCGGAGGTCGCCGAGGGCGAGGACCTGGCGGTCGAGCTCGGCCGGGCGCACGTTGGACGGCGGGTTGTCGCCTGACCCCGACCGCACGACGACCAGGGCCTGGGCGCCCTTGGCCTCGGCCACCGCGACGAGGGGGTGCACGCCGCCCTCTCCGACGGTGACCACCACGTCGTAGCGCTCTGCCATACCGATCATCAGGGCGTCGACGGTGACGGGCTCCACGGGGAAGCCGTCGGCGTGGGTGACGGTCATGCGGTGGCCCCCGAGGGCGACGCGGAACGGCGTGTCCGACGCCACGTTCACGAGGCGCAGGCGCAGGCGCTCACCCTGCTTGGCGTCGAGGGTGACGGGGTCGGAGGCGCGCCGGCCGTTGGCCAGGTAGATCGGGTAGAGCACGTCACCGGGGTGCTCGCCGCCCAGCAGAGGACCGGCGGTCATGGCCTCGCCGCCCGCGCCACCGTGGGCGGCGTGAGCGGCATGGCCGCCCAGCCCCGCCCGCAGATCGGCGAGGGTCTCCTCGGGCGACTTGCCGATGCCGTCGATCCAGTCGTCGAGCACCACCGTGTACTCGCGGTCGTAGCCGCCCGGCTCGGCCGGGTCCTCGACGATGAGTGGGGCGTAAAGACCACGGTCGAGGTGGAGCCCGAAGTGGGGGTGGAACCAGTAGGTGCCCGGCTCGGGCACGGTGAACTCGTAGAGGAACGTCTGGCCCTGCGCCACCGCCGGCTGGGTGAGGTCGGGGACGCCGTCCATGTCGTTGCGGATGGTGATGCCGTGCCAGTGGATCGTCGTCGGCTCTGGCAGCTGGTTGGTGAAGCGGGCCCGGATGACGTCGCCCGCCCGCACCCGCAGCTCCGAGCGTGGCACGGCTCCGTCGTACCCCCACGTGCTCGCCCGGAGGTCGGCGCCCAAGTCGATGGTGACGGGGGCGGCGACGATGGCGACGTCGTGCACGCGGGCGTCGGGCTGCCGCCGGCGGGTCTCGGCCGCCCCGACGGTCGGGTCATTGGCGCCGACCGGGGTGGGCTCGTTACGCCCGCAGGACGCCAGGGCGAGGGCAGCGGAGCCCGCTCCGGCGAGGGCGAGGAAGCGTCGGCGAGAGAGCGGCGCGTGGTGCAACAGGAGGACTCTACGGCCCTCTGGCGTCTCGAACGCGTGTTCGATACCGTGCCGTCGTGGGCTGGCACAACCCCCCTCTTCCCTGGTCCGAGCTCGAGCGGCGCCTGTCCGACCGCCCGGCCAGACCGGGTAGCGCGGAGAAGGCTCACGATCCGCCGCTCGCCGCTGTCCCGGTCGTCCGCCGGCGCCGGGCCACCTCGATCACCGCCTACGCCGAGCTCCACTGCCACTCCAACTTCAGCTTCCTCGATGGCGCCTCTCACCCCGCCGAGCTGGTCGCCGAGGCGGCCCGCCTGGGCCTGTCGGCTCTGGCCCTCACCGACCACGACGGCCTCTACGGGGTCGTGCGCTTCGCCCAGGCGGCCGCCGCCGCCGAGCTCCCCACCGTGTTCGGCGCCGAGCTCACCCTTGACGGCCCGCCCAAGGCCCAGGCCGGCGTGGCCGACCCCGCCGGGCGCCACCTCGTCGTGCTCGCCCGCGACCCCGCCGGCTACGCCCGACTGTCCCGAGCGATCAGCACCGCCCAGCTCTTCCGTTCTGGGCGCGCTCAGGGTCATCCTGTGACCCCGAGCGCGCCCAGAACGGTGGAGCACGGGGAGAAGGGCGCTCCCCAGATCACGTTGGAGGAGCTGGCCGGCCTCCACGGGGGCCGGTGGCAGGTGCTCACCGGCTGCCGCAAGGGCGCGGTGCCCGCGGCGCTGGTCGAGGCGGGGCCAGCGGCGGCCGCCCGGGAGCTGGCCCGGCTGGTCGAGGCGTTCGGGCGCGACCGGGTGGCGGCGGCCGGCCCCTCCGCCACCAGGGCGGCGGGGACGGCGCCCTTGCGGCACCCGGTCAGCACCTGCCAGTGGCCGCCGGCGAGGTCGGCGACGGTGGCCAGGTCGGTGCGGGGCAGGCCCTTCTCGCCGCCGTTCATCTGGGCGGTGCTGATGGCCCGGCACAGGCGGGCGTAGCCCTCCGGGTCTCGGGCGAGGACGACGAGGTGGGTGCCGGCGGGGTCGGCCACCCCGACCTGGGCCCTGGTGAGG
>DASZJY010000280.1:0-6545 GCA_035947635.1 Acidimicrobiales bacterium
GCGAGCTCGATCACGTCGGCGCCCTTGTCGCTCTCAGAGATCAGAAGGTCCCTCACCGTTGCGGTTCGGTACTGGCCCAGCAGTGACCTTCATCCACAGGTGCCCGTGGTGGTCCAGTTGGCCGCCGGCACATAGTCCCCATGGGGTGGCCTGACGGTTGCCATGGGAGGTGTCGGCGCCGCGATCGCGGCAGTTGCGCCGCACCGCCGACGGTGGGTCCAACGGGACCACAGCGACGGCGAGGTCCACGACGCGAGCAAGGTCGACGACTCGTGACGGGAGCGACACACAGCTCTGCGAGCGCCCCCAACGGGATTCGAACCCGTGCTGCCGCCTTGAAAGGGCGGTGTCCTGGGCCGCTAGACGATGGGGGCAGCGGCTCCCGTGGGGCTCACGGTACCCGGCTCCCGGGCCGACGCCGTCAGCGCAGGTCCCAGGTGGTCCCCTCGGGGGTGTCGCGAACTTCGACCCCGCCGGCCACCAGGCCGTCGCGGATCGCGTCGGAGTCGGCCCACCGTCGCTCATCGCGAGCACGGGCACGAGCGTCGAGAAGGGCGTCGACGAAGGGCCCCACCACGCTCCGCGGGTCGCGCATGCCCTCCTCGGCCGCCTCGCCCAGGCGGACGACCATCGAGCGGAGGGCGGCCCGGCCGCGTTCGCGCTCGTCCGATTGGAAGGTCTCGTTCGACCAGGCGACGAGGAGGTCGTCGAGGGACAGCACGGCGGCGACCGCACCTTTGGGGTCACCCTCGGCCAGGGCCGCGTCGAACTCGGCCTGGAGCCGGGCCACCTCGGGGAGGAACGGCGACGCGCCGGTCGCGACCGGCGAGTCGCCGGCTCCCGGTGCTACGACAGCGGCGGGCACCGGCGCCGCGCCACCCCCGTCACCGGTCAGGCCGGGTAGGGCGGCGATGGCCACCGTCTCTCCGGGGCCGAGCTTTGCCGTACGCCCCCGCCGGCGGACGGTGACCGTCCCCCGGCCCGCCACCGTCGCCGTCCCCTCGTCGAGGTCGAGGATGCAGGCGGTGTGCTCGTCCACGCCGAGGACGAAGGCCTCGTCGGGCAGCTGCGCCTCCAGGGCGGACAGGCGGGTCTCGCCCATGTAGCAGTAGCGGGTGTCGTGGGTGCCCCCCTCGGCGTTGTCGAAGTGGGGGATGACGACGGCGGGAAGCCCGACCTCGGCCATCAGGTCGAGGCCCTCCAGCCAGTGAGGGGCCTGGCCCACCTTGTAGATCTCGTAGACGGGCAGGGCGAACCGCCCGAGGGTCACCGCGGCGGCGCTGGCGAAGGTGATGCACCCGCCCGAGCGGAGCTTCTCGGCCAGCACCGCCGGCACTTGGCTCCCCCGCCACTGGGCGAGGGCGTAGGACGGGCTGCCCGGGCCGGCGAACACGTAGCGCGCCTCGCGCAGGCGGTTGAGCATGGTCTCGTAGTCGAGCGATCCCACCTCGTCGACCGACCGGTACGACGCCACCGTCAGGGGCCGCTGCACGCTGGTGGCGAAGTACTGCACGGCCCGGGTCGACAGCTCGTCGGCGTTGCCCTGGAAGCCGAAGGGGGTGTCGAGGAGGACGGCGGGCACCGGCGGGTCGCCCAGGCGGGCGAGCAGGTCGCGGTGGACGGCGCTCATGGTCGGCGCCGTTTCTCCCGATCCCATGATCGCCAGCAGCCGGGGCACCTGGGGGGCCACGGTCGGCAACGTTAGGAGTAACCGCCGCCCCCGTGTCCCAGGTGCTCGTGCAGGAGGTCGGCGACCTCGCCCGGGTGCTGGACGTGGACGTCGTGGTCGGCGGGCGACAACCACTCGACTCGGACGCTCGCCCCGGCCGCCCGGGCCAGCTCCACCTCCTCGCGCTTGGTCGGCATCCAGTCCTCGCCCGTGTCCGCCATCACCAGGAGCACGGGGGCGGCCACCCGGGCCAGCGTCGCCGCCGGGCGCTGCTCCCACATCGCCCGGAGCAGGCGCATGTGGCGGTCGAAGGTGAGCCAAGGCCGGACCGTGCCGTCGGCCCGGGTCTCGAAGTTGGCGAGAAACGCCTCGATCCCGTCGTCCGACCAGTCGGGGTGGGCCTGGCGGACGTGGGCCTCCACGTCGCTCCGAGGCGTCCCCTCCAGCTGGGGTGGAGCCAGGGCGGCGGCGCACTCTTCCCACAGCGGCCAGCGTCGTTGCAGGTCGATGGCCGCCCCGTCCACCCCCGCGGCGCCGACCACCCTCGCCGGCGCGGCGGCGGCCAGCTCGAGGACGAGGTTCCCGCCCATCGACTGGCCGCCGACCACCGCCCGCTGCCACTCGAGGGCGTCGAGCACGGCGACGAGGTCGGCGGTGAGCGTCGAGAAGTCGTAGCCCTCGTCGGGCTTGTCGCTCCGGCCGTGGCCCCGCAGGTCGACGGCGACCACCCGGTGCCCCGCGCCGCCCAGGCGAGCGGCCACGCCGTCCCACAGCCGGCAGTTCGACGCCAGGCCGTGGACCAACAGAAAGGGAAGCCCCAGCTCCCCGTCGGGGGCGTGCCAGTCGCGGGCGTGGGGCGACACCCCGTCGTCGACCACGAGGCGGCGTTCGACCGCCAGGCCAGTCACGCGCCGGCGACCGTCCTCAGGCGGTCGAGGAGGGCCAGGAGGGCGACCGAGGTTCCCGGCGGGCGGGCGAGCGGCGCGCCGCCCCGGACGGCGGCGGCGAAGTGCTCGACCATGGCCAGGTAGGGGTCGCCGTCGGGGCCCGCCACCTCTTCGACCCGCCCGTCGACATGGACGAGCCGGGGCCGGGTGCCGGCTGCCCCGCCGGCGAACGGCCAGTCCACGCTGACGATGCCAGCCGTCCCCGTGATCTCCAGCAGCTGACGCTCGGGCGCCTCGAAGGAGCAGGCGAAGCTGGCGGTGAACCCCCGCGGGAAGGTGAGCCAGCCCGAGAAGGTGACGTCCACCCCGGACGGGGCCCACACCGCCCGGGCGGCCACGTCCACCGGCTCCCCGCCGATCTCGACGAGCGGTGACAAGCAGTAGATCCCGACGTCGAGCAGCGCTCCCCCTCCCATCTCGGGGCGCCACCGGTGGTTGACCGGGTCGGCCAGCGGGAAGCCGAACTCGGCCCGGGCGAAGCGCGGCTGCCCCAGCGCGCCCCGCCGCACGAGGTGGCCGACCAGCGGGGCCCGGGGATGGAACGGCGTCATGTACGCCTCCATGAGCACCACCCCGGCCGCCTCGCACGCCTTCGCCATGGCCCGGGCGTCGGCGGCCGAAGGGGCCAGCGGCTTCTCGCACAGCACGTGACGGCCGGCGGCGGCGGCCCGCTCCGTCCACTCCCGGTGCATGCCGTTGGGCAGCGGGACGTACACCGCCTCCACCTCGGGGTCGTCCAGAACGGCGCCGTACTCGCCCGCCGACCGCACCGCCCCGAACTTGGCGGCCACGTCCGCCGCGGCGGTGGCGTCGCGGCTGGCCACGGAGACGACGCGGGTGAGGGGACAGGCGGCGAGCGCGGGAAGCATCGCCTGGGTGGCGATCGACGACGTGGCGCCGACCACTCCGACGCCGACGGGCGCGGCGGCGGCCGCCGTCACCGAAAGTCGACCGGCTGGCCTCCCTCGGCCGCCGAGCGGGTGGCCGCCTCCAGCACGGCCACCACCTCCCGCACGGACTGCGGCTCCACCGCCAGGGGCTCGCCCAGGTGCAGGTGGTCGGCCACGTTGCGGTGGAAGGCGAACGGCGTGTCGGGCTCGAGGGGCAGCGACGTCTCCTCCAGGCCGCCCCCGGCGCGGTAGCGCGCCACCGTCAGCTCCGCCGGCGCCTCGGCGTGGTGCGCCGCCTCCGACACATACCCCCGGGCGGGGTCGATGCGGTCGAAGGCGACCGGCCGGTAGTGCCCGACCAGCGTGCCGGCGGTGCCCTGCACGTAGAACTTGGGGCGTCGGACGGCGGCGATGTCGGACGCCACGTACTCGGCCTCGCGCCCGTCGTCCCATCGCATGCGGACCCTCAGCTGGTCGAGGTTGGTGACGTCGTGCCAGACCCGCTTGTGGCCAACGGCCGACACCCGTGCCGGAACCGAGCCCATCAGCAGCAGGATCCAGTCGACGTGGTGCGCGCCCCAGTCATAGGCCAGGCCGCCGGAGACGGCGGCCTCGGAGTGCCACGCCCGGCAAGGGTGCTCGAACCCGCCCACGAACGTCTCGGTGTTGAAGACCTCGCCGAGGAGGCCGTCGTCCACCGCCCGCCGCACGGCCCGGAAATCGCGGTCCCACCGCCGGCTCTGGTGGACGGTCAACATCCGCCCGTGCTCCCTTGCCAGGGCGAAGAGGCGGTCGGCCTCGGCCACGGTGAAGCACAGCGGCTTCTCGCAGGCGACGTGCTTGCCGGCCCGCAGCAGGGTGGCGACGACCGACATGTGGGCGACCGGTGGGGTGGCCACCATGGCCACGTCGACGTCGCCGTCGACCGCCAGCTCCTCGACCGTCGCGTGCACCCGGATCCCGGGGAAGTCGTGCTCGGCCGCCTTGCGGCGGCCGGGGTCGGTGTCGGAGGCGGCCACCAGCTCGAGCCCCGAGGTTGCGCCGGCGGCCGTGCCGTGGAGGAGGCCCATGCGCCCGAACCGCCCGTAGCCGACGATGCCCACCCCGAGCGGCCGGCTGGCGGGCAGGACGCGGTCGCGGCCCCGCAGGGCACGGCGGAGCACGGTGGCCAGCGCCGGGACGCAGAGCGCGGCGTCGGTGTTGCCCAGGCCCGAGACGACGACCGACCCGCGGCCGCGGTCCCCGGCCAGCACCGCGCCCTGGTTGCAGAAGCGGTAGGTGACCTGCACGAGCGCCTCCATGGCGTCGTGGGCCGGGCTCAGGGGCTCGAAGACGTCGGTCAGCGGGAACTCGCCGTCGACGCGGGCCACCAGTGGGTGGTGGGGCTCGGCGACGCGCGCGAAGACCTCCCCCGGGGGGACCGCCGGCTGTGCTGTCGCCCACAGCACGTCGACCCACCCGCCCGACGGCCCGGCGGCGGTGACCGTGCCCACGGCGACGATCGACGTCCCCGCCTCGATCCACGCCTCCAAGCGGGAGGCCAGCTCGGGCGACGGGGCCTCGAGCGGCCCGTCGAGGAGAACGGCCTGGGGCCGGTCGCCGTCGACAGAGGTCTCGAGGTCGCCCGGGGCCACGAGCACCGGCTCGCCCTCCGCAGCCACCAGCCGGCTGAGGACCGCCCGGCGGCTGTCGGTGAGCCGGGAGGAGACGACGAGGATCCGCACGGCGGGGAAGGTTAGAGCCCCGGGGGCCGCCGACGCTCCGGGCGCGGCGCCCTACGCTCGGCCCGATGGTGCGCGCTCCTGGGAGCTCGTCGGCCGGGTTGGCGGCGGCCGGCGTCACGGGGTACCTCCTCGGGACGGTGCCGTCGGCTGACTTGGCCGCCCGGCTGGCGACCGGTGGAGCCACGGACCTGCGGGTGACGGGCAGCGGCAACCCGGGAGCGGCCAACGCCATGGCCGCCCTGGGCAAGGTCTGGGGCTCGGCGGTGTTGGTGACCGATATTGCGAAGGGCGCCCTGGCCTGCGTGGCCGGCGGCCGTCTGGCCGGCGCGGCGGGCGCCAACCTGGCCGGCACCGCCGCCGTCGTCGGTCACTGCTGGCCGGTGTGGAGCGGGTTCCATGGGGGCAAGGGGGTGGCGGTGAGCTCGGGCCAGTGCCTGGCCACCTTCCCGGCCTACTTCCCGATCGACCTGGTCGTCGCCCTGGTGGCGGCGCGGGTGCGGAAGCAGGCCTTCGCCGCCACCGTGGTGGCCTCGGCGGTGTGGGTGGCCAGCGGCGCACTGTGGTGGCGCCGGCGGTGGCCCAATGCCTGGGGACCGGTGCCGGGGCCGACGCTGCCGCTGAGCGCGGCGGCCACCAGCGCGGTCATCGTCTCCCGCTTCGCCGCCGCCGACCGCGACCGCCGGCTTCGCCGGGCGGGCACGTGATCGGGCTTGTCACCGACTCCAACTCCCAGATCCCGCCCGAGCTGGTCGATCGCTACGGCGTGGAGGTGGTGCCCCTCACCGTCTCCGTGGACGGCACCGCCTACCTCGAGGGCGTCGAGCTCGACGCCGACGCGTTCTGGGAGCGCTTCCGGTCGGGCACGCCGGCGGTCTCGACGTCCCAGCCCAGCCCCGGCCGCTTCGCCGACGCGTACCGGGCCCTGGCCGCTCGGGGAGCGGCAGAGATCCTGTCCGTCCACATCGGGTCGAACACCTCCGGCACCGTCAACTCCGCCCGGCTGGCGGCGTCGTCCTTGCCCGTGCCGGTTCGGGTGGTCGACACGGGGACGGCGTCGTTCGGCGTCACGTGCTGTCTCTGGGAGGCGGCCGAGGCGCTGGCCGCCGGCGCGTCGGCCGAGGAGGCGGAGGCGGCCGCTCTCGACGTCGCCGGACGGGTGGGCATGGCGTTCGTGGTGCGCGCCCTCGACCTCCCCCGGGCGGGCGGGCGTCTGGCGGGCGACGCGGCGGCCGACGCGGCGGCCGGGGGAGGGGCGGTACCGGTGCTCACCATGGCCAGTGGAGTCATGGAGGTGGTGGCGGAGGCGGGCGACGTC
>DASZJY010000281.1:0-3650 GCA_035947635.1 Acidimicrobiales bacterium
CTGATGGAGGGCCGGACGACGATCATGATCGCCCACCGCCTCTCCACCATCCGCAGCGTCGACCGCATCCTGGTCCTCAACGACGGCGAGCTGGTGGAGCAGGGGACCCACAAGTCCCTTGTCGCCCGCCACGGCCTCTACCGCCAGCTGTGGCAGGCCCAGACCCGGCACCGCCAGCGGGTGCAGGCGGCGCGCGACGCGATCGGCCAGGTCGAGCCGGCCCAGGTCGCGCCGGTCGAAGGTGCTCCCCGCCCTTCCCGCAACGGCGCCTCCCGCAACGGGGCCCGCAACGGCGCTTCCCGCAAGCGCAGCGCGATCAAGGCCCCCTGATGACGCTGACCTCTCGTCCCAAGGTGGTGCTGCTGGGGATGCTCACCAAGATCCCCGTCGGCGGGGTGATGTGGCTGGTACGGCAGTACGCCATCGGCTTCCAGCGGCTCGGCTTCGACGTCTACTACGTCGAGGCCCACGGCCGGGTGCCGTCGATGTTCATGCAGCACCCCCACGAGGACGCCAACGCCAAGGCGGCCGCCTTCATCGCCGACCAGATGCGCCCGCTGGGCATGGACGACCGGTGGGCCTTCCACGCCGTCCACGACGGCGGGCGGTGCTTCGGGATGTCGCGGCCCCACCTCCGCCAGCTCTACCGGGAGGCCGCGCTCGTCATCAACCTCCACGGCGGCACCGTGCCCCTGGAGGAGCACGCCGCCGGCGGGCGGCTGGTGTACATGGGCACCGACCCGGTGGAGCTCGAGCTCGAGCTCCATCGCGGTGAGCAGCACGCCATCGACTTCCTCGAGCCGCACGTGGCCTTCTTCACCTGGGGCCTGAACTACGGCAGCGCCGACTGCAAGCTGCCGTGGTCCGAGCGGTTCACCTTCGTGCCCAGCCCGCCGCCTGTCGTCCTCGACCTGTGGCAGGGGGTGAGCGAGGGCGCCGAGGCGACCGCCTTCACCACCGTCGGCAACTGGCGCCAGCCGTGGCGGCAGGTGATGTTCGAAGGCGAGGTCTACACCTGGAGCAAGCACCACGAGTTCGAGAAGATCCTCGACCTCCCCCGCCGGGTCGACCAGGCCTTCGAGCTGGCTCTGAGCAGCTACGAGGAGGAGGACCGGCGACTGCTCGAGGACTACGGCTGGCGGGTCCGACCCGGTCTGGCGATCTCCACCGACGCCACCAGCTACCGGGGCTACGTCGCCGGGTCGCGGGGCGAGCTCACGGCCGCCAAGGACCAGAACGTGCGCCTGCGCACCGGCTGGTTCAGCGAGCGGAGCGCGACGTACCTGGCCGCCGGGCGGCCGGTGATCCAGCAGGACACCGGCTTCGGCAACGCCATCCCCACCGGCGCCGGTGTCTTCGGCTTCTCGGGCGTGGACGACGCGGCGGAGGCGGTGGAGGCGATCAACGCCGACTACGACCGGCACCGGCGGGCGGCGACCGACGTCGCCCGTTCGTTCTTCAACTACGACGTCGTGCTCACCGACCTCCTCGACCACGCCGGCGTGGAGGTCCCCGCCCGCCCGCGCCGAGCCCCACGCCCACCAGCCACCGCCACCCACGCCAAGCCCGCCTAGGCATGTCCGCCCTCACCACCTCCGCCACCGTGTGCGCCCTCGTACCCCATCACGACTGCGCCGACTGGCTGCCCGGGGCCCTCGACTCGCTCCTGGCCCAGACGCGCGGGCCGGACGCGCTCGTGGTCCTCGACGACGCCTCGCCCCGTCCGCCCCTCGACGTGGCCGGGCGCTACCCCGAGATCACGTTCCTCCGCGCCACCGAGAACGTCGGGCCGTACCGGCTCGTCCAGACGGTGATCGACGCGGGCGGCTTCGACGCCTACCTCTTCCAGGACGCGGACGACCTGTCGCATCCCGAGCGGCTGGCAACCCTCCTCGAGGTGGCCGAGGTCGACGGCGCCGACATCGTCGGGAGCCACGAGGTCGAGCTCGACGCCATCGGTCCCGAGGTACGTGAGCGCCACTACCCGCTCGACGTCAACGCCGCCCTCTCCCACGACCCGATGGCGTTTGCGCTCTTGCACCCGACGAGCCTGGTCAGCCGGGAGGCGGTGGCGCGGGCGGGCGGGTTCCCGGGCCTGCGCTTCAGCGGCGACGTGGACTTCCTGTGGCGGGCAGGCCACGTCGCCCGCATCGTGAACGCCGACCGTCACCTGTACCTGCGCCGGCGGCACCCGGGCTCGCTGACCGGCTCCCAATCGACCGGTACCCGGTCGCCCGCCCGGCGCCGGATCGACCGGGCCCTGCGGGCCCGGGCCCGGGCGCGGGCGGAAGCCGTCGCCGCCGGCACCGCACCTGACCTGTCGCCCTTCGCTACCGCCGTCCCCGTCCGCCTCGAGCACCTCTCGGGCCCCGCGCCGGGAACCCGGCTCGGCGCCGCCTCGTCACGCCCGCGGCCGGTCACCGACCCAGGACCGGTATCGGTGACCGGCCCGGTGCTCGTGGTCGGAGGCCCTCGCAGCGGCGCCGACGTGTTCGCCCGTGCCCTCGACCTCCATCCCCGGTTCGAGTTGGTGGCCGACGCCACCGCCCTCGACCGGCGACGGGACGCCGGCCGGCGCCCGGTGCTGGCCGGTCCGGCTGTCATTGCGGCCGCCTTGGGCGTGGCCGACGACCATCCCGACGCCACCGTCGTCTGCGTCGAGCGCGACCTCGAAACCACGGTGGCGTCGCTGCTCGACCGTCCCGACGCCCACGGCGACTACTACTCCCGGCGCTCGGCCCACTCGACCGCCGCCCGGTGGGCCACGACGTGCGACCTCCTCGCCGCCGCCCTCGGTGGCGGGCGGGTGCTGCGCGTCGCCTTGGCCGACCTGATCGAGAAGCCCACGGCCGCCCTGGCCCGCTGCCTCGCCTTTCTGGGCGAGCAACCGATCGACGGCGTGGCGGCCCCACTGGCCGGGCTGCGAGCCGACGCCCGCCGGCGGCCGACGACCCATCAGGCGCCGCCGCCTCCAGCCGAAGCCCG
The DNA here is from genome assembly GCA_035947635.1 of Acidimicrobiales bacterium. GTDB lineage: Bacteria > Actinomycetota > Acidimicrobiia > Acidimicrobiales > AC-14 > DASZJY01. The sequence goes on from DASZJY010000281.1 coordinate 2,986, forward strand.
GCGCCGGCTCGAGACCGGCCACTTCCTGGCAGGCGACACCCTTGCCGGCCGCGTCCGCCGCATGGTCGCCGGCCTGGTAGGCGACGACGACGTCGTGGTCGTCGTCTCGCGTGGCGACGAGTCCCTCCTTGATCTGGGCGCCGGCCGGGCCCGCCACCTCCCGGCGACGGACGACGGCACGTACGCCCGCGACTACCCGGCCACGGGCAACGACGCCGTCGCCCTCGTCGAGGCGGCGCGGGGCCGGGGGGCGACCCACCTCCTGGTGCCGGCGCCCGCCTCCTGGTGGCTCACTCACTACCCCGAGCTCGAGCGCCACCTCGACCGCCGCTACCAGGTCGTCGCCGCCGCCGACGACACGGGCGTCCTCTACCACCTGGCACCGGCCGAGCGCGGGCAGGTGGCCGGGTGAGCCGGGGCGGCACCCTCGTGGTGGCCGGATCGCTGGCCCAGAAGCCACGTCACGGCGGCCACGCCTGGGTCTTCCTGCAGTACCTGCTCGGCTTCCGGCGGCTCGGGTGGGACGTGCTCTTCGTCGACCAGCTGGCCGCGGGCGCCACCACCGCTGAGGCAACCGCCTCCCTCGAGCGGCTGATGAGCGGCTTCGGGCTCGAGGGGGCGTGGGCGCTCCTCGACCACGAGGGGAACGGGGCGGCCGGCTTGCC